>JACNJP010000546.1 GCA_014382465.1 Planctomycetota bacterium | reverse complement strand
GGGTGCCAGGCCCAGGTCAGCACGAACCGGGCCCGCTGCGGCACCGCGAGCTGCTCGAGCGCGGCGCGATCGGCCAGCGCCTGGCACGGGTGCCAGCGGGCGCTCTCCATGTTGATCACCGGTACGCCGGCGTGGGCCAGGAAGCCGCGCATCAGCGGGTCGGCCAGGTCCTCGGCCAGCGAGCGCCCGGCCGGGAAGGCGCGCACGCCGAGCACGTCGACGTAGCGGCCGAGCACCGCCGCCGCCTCGCGCACGTGCTCGGCGGCCTGGCCCTCCATGACCGCGCCCTCGGCGGTCTCGATGCCCCAGACGCTGGCGCCGGCGAGCTGCACGAGCTGCATCCTCAGCTTGGCGGCGGCACGCTGGAACGAGGCCTGGGTGCGCAGCGAGGGGTTCAGGAACAGCAGCCCGAGCGCCAGCCCGGACAGGTCGGCCGGCGCCGCGCCGGCGCACAGCTCCAGCGCCCGGGCGGCGAGCCGCGCGACGAGCTGCGGCGCCAGGTCGCCGAGGTGGTCGAAGTGCTTCATGAGCTCGCGGGGGCGGCGGCCGGGAGGGTGATCGAATCGAGCGCCGTGAGCAGGGACTCCGCCTGCTCCAGGCCGAGGTTCAGGGGCGGGCACAGCCGCAGCACCTGCGGGTCGTCGCAGCAGCCGGTCAGGATGCCGCGCGCCAGCAGGGCGTCGCGCAGCGCGCGGGCCGGGACCCCGGCGCCGGTGACCAGGCCGAGCAGCAGGCCGACGCCGCGCACGGCCGTCACCGGGCCGCGGCCGGCCGCGCCCCGGAGGACCGCGGAGACGGCCCGGACCTGCTCGAGGAAGACCGGCGCCGAGACCCGGCGCGCGACCTCGGTGGCGGCCCGCAGCGCCATCGGCCCGCCGCCGAAGGTCGAGCCGAGCAGCCCGGCCGGCGTCGCCGCGGCGACCTCGGCGGTGGCGAAGCTCAGCCCGATCGGGAAGCCACCGCCGGCGCCCTTGGCAGTCGTGAACAGGTCCGGCACCACGCCGTAGTGGGACGACGCCCACGGCGCGCCCAGCCGCCCGCTGCCGGTCTGCACCTCGTCGAAGACCAGCAGCGCGCCGCTGGCGTCGCAGGCGGCGCGCAGCGACTCGAGGAAGCCCGCCGGCGGCTCGACCACCCCCGCCAGCGACTGGATCGGCTCCAGGATCACGGCGCCGACCGAGCCGTCGATGCCCTCGCATCGCCCCCAGGGCAGGCGCCGCACGTGGAAGGGATCGGCCGGGAAGGCCGGCCGGGCGTTGTCGCTGACCGCGGCGGCGGCGGCGGTGCGGCCGTGGAAGGCGCCCTCGAAGCACACCACGCGCCGGCGGCCGGTGGCGGCGAGCGCGATCTTGAGGGCGTTCTCGTTGGCCTCGGCGCCGCTGTTGGAGCAAAACGCCCGCCACTCGCCGGGCGGCATGCCGACGGCCAGCGCCGCCAGGAAGGCGCCGCGTTCGGCCAGCGGCAGCAGGTTGGTGGTGAAGCTCAGGCGGCGCCACTGCTCCGCCAGCGCCTCCCCGAGCCCGGGGTCGCCGGCGCCGAGGCTGTTGACGCAGTGCCCGCCGTAGAGGTCGAGCAGCCCGGCGCCGTCGGCGGTCGCCAGGGTCGAGCCCGCCGCCGCCACCGGGTCGAGGGCCAGCCGGGAGTAGGCCGGGAATTCCGCCAGTCGTTCCATGGTCACCATCCCAGGCCCGCCAGCGGCAGGCCGTCGGTCTCCTCGAAGCCGAGCATGAGGTTGAGGCACTGCAGCGCCTGGCCGGCGCCGCCCTTGAGCGTGTTGTCGAGCGCCACCAGCACCTGCAGCACGCCGCCGCGCGCGCTCACCCCTAGGTCGGCGCGGTTCGAGCCGGTGACGTGGCGCAGCTCCGGCGCGACGTCCCGGCGCAGGCGCACGAAGGGCTCGCCGGCGTAGCGGGCGGCGTAGGCGGCGACGGCTTCCTCGGCGGTGATGCCGCCCGCCAGCGGCAGGGCCGCAGTCAGATAGATGCCGCGGCGGAAGGGTCCGCTGTGAGGCAGGAAGTGCAGCGGCGGCGGCGAGGCGAAACGCGCCGCGACCTCCGCCTCGTGGCGGTGGCCGCCGAGGGCGTAGGCGCGCAGGTTGCCGTCGCGGAAGGGGTGGTGGGTGCCCTCCTGCGGCGCGGCGCCGCTGCCGGTGGAGCCGGTGACGGCGTGCAGCACCCACGGCTTGCCGGCGTCCAGCAGGCCGGCCTGGGCGGCGGGCAGAAGCGCGAGCTGCATGGCGGTGGCGAAGCAGCCGGGGGCGGCGACGCGGCGGGCGCCGCGCAAAGCCGCCCGGTCGAACTCCGGCAGGCCGTAGACCCACGCGCCGAGCTCGCCGGGCAGCGGGTGCGGCTGGCCGTAGGTCCGCTGGTAGGCGGCCGCGTCCGGCAGGCGGAAGTCGGCGGACAGGTCGACCACGAACAGCTCCGCCGCAGCCGGGCCGAGCCGCGCCTGGATCCGCGCCCAGGCCGGCGCCGACTCGCCGTGCGGCAGCCCGAGCACCAGCGCCGCCGGTCCGGCGCCGAGGGCCCGCTCCAGCCCGGCCACCAGCCCGGCTTCGTCGACCGTCACCGGCCCCTCCGGGAGCTGCGGGTGCAGCTCGTGCAAGGCTTCCCCTGCCCGGCGCGTCGCCGCCGCCGCCAGGAGCAGCCCGCGATGTCCACTCAGACAGCGCAGGAACTCCCCGGCCAGCAGGCCGCGGGCGCCGAGCAGGAAGACCGGGAGCCTCGGCTTCACGCCACCGGCTCCGCGACCAGAGAATCGACCAGGACCTGCGCCAGGGCGCCGGCGTCCTGCAGCGCGTTGATGCCGGGCACGCCGAGCTCGGCCTGGCAGAAGCGGCGGCCGACCGGGCTGTCGGTGACCGGGCCGGTGACCGCCACCGCCCGCAGGCCGTAGCGGCTCGCCAGGAGCTGGTCGGCGCCCCAGACGCCGACCGGATCCTGCGCGCACAGCACCACCGAGCTCAGCGCGCCGCGGAACACCGGGTCGGACAGCAGCGCGTGCACGCCGTAGGTGCCGAGCAGGCCGTCGCCCATCTCGAGCACCAGCAGGTCGGGGTGCGACTCCGCCAGGTGGCCGAGCATCGAGCGGCCGACGCCGACGGCGTTGGCCTCGGTGGTGGTGACGACGCCGAAGTCGGTGAAGACCGCCACCGGGCTGGCGCCGTTGTCGGCCATCTGCAGCACGTCGCGGCGCAGCGAGACGCCGGTCAGCTTGCCGGCGGCGACGCCGAAGCCGCGCCGGCACAGCTCGGCGATCACCAGGCTGGCGGCGGTGGTCTTGCCGGCGTCCATGGCGGTGCCGACGAAGGCGATCACCGGCGGCAGCGCCGCCGGCGGCTCGACCGGCGGCAGCGCGGCGCTGCGGATGTTGGCCGGCACGCCCAGGCGCATGGCGGGGTCGGGGAAGTCGAGCACCGCGCCAAGGACCTCGAGCTGAAACGGGTCGCCGAGCCCGGGCGCTGCCCCCGCGCCGACGCCGATGACGCCGCCGAGGTTGAGGAGCTGCAGCGTGTCGCCGACCGCCACCCGCTCGGGCACGCGGCCGGCGTAGCCGTGCAGCGCGTCGCGCGAGCCGAGGGCGCCGGCGATGACGTCGCCGGGGCGGAGCGCCATCATGCGGCCGTGGACGTCCTCGAGCGTGTTGTAGCGGGTCTTGTGGTTGAGGACGCGGCAGGCGACCACCGCGCCCTCCTCGGCCGGGATGGCGTCGCCGAGCACGGCGGCGTGGTGCAGCGACAGGTTGCGGGTGACCGAGGCGATCTTGTTGAGCGTGCAGCGCATCAGGCGAGCGCCTCGGCGCGGGCGTGGAGGCGGGCCGGTTCGGCCAGGAAGCGGGCCAGCCAGAGCGGCCCGGCGGGGTCGGCGCCGGCCGCCGGGGCCTCGCCGTAGACCGCGCTGCCGGCGGTCAGCATGCTGAAGGGCGAGCGGGTGCCGCTGACCAGCGCGCGGCCGTCGGCGAGCTGGACCGTGACCTCGCCGCGGACGCGGCCCTGCGAGCTGGCGAGGAAGGCCTCGATGTCGCGCATGAGCGGGTCCTGGAACAGGCCCTGGTGCAGGCGGCGGCCGTAGACCTCGCCGAGGTGGTCCTTCCAGAAGCGCTGCTCCTCGGTGAGCACCAGCTTCTCGAGCTCGCGGTGGGCGGTGAGCAGGACCTCGGCGGCCGGGGCCTCGTAGGCGATGCGGCCCTTGAAGCCGAGCACGGTGTCGCCGAGGTGGTAGCCGCGGCCGACGCCGCAGGCGGCCGCCAGCGGGTTGAGGGCCTCGATCAGGGCCACCGGGTCGGCGGCGGCGCCGTCGAGGGCCACCGGGACGCCGTCCTCGAAGGCCAGGGTGAGGCTGCGGCTGCCGCGGGCGCCGCGGGTCCACTGCCATGCGTCGTCGGGCAGGGCGTCGGCCGAGCCGAGCATCTCGCCGCCGCCGATGGTGAGGCCCCAAAGGCCGGCGTTGATCGAGTAGCGGCCGCCGGCGGGCGGCAGCGGCAGGCCGCGCTGCTCCAGCCAGGCGACCTGCTCGGCGCGCGCCGGGGTCTCGTCGCGGATCGGCGCCAGCACCTGGAGCGACGGCGCGAGCACCGCCAGCGCGGCGTCGAAGCGCACCTGGTCGTTGCCGGCGCCGGTGCAGCCGTGCGCCAGGGCGTCGAAGCCGCCGTCCTGGGCCGCGCGCGCCAGCAGCTCGGCCTGGAGGCCGCGCTCGGCCCCGACCGACAGCGGATAGCCGCCGCCGCGCCGGACGTTGCCGGCGATCAGCCAGCGCAGCACGCGGCGGAACAGCTCGGCGCGGGCGTCGATCAGCAGGTGGTCCGCCGCGCCGAGCGCCAGGGCGCGCTGGCGCAGGTCGGCCCGGGCGGGGTCGTCGAGCCCGCCGCAGTCGACAGTGCAGGTGACCAGCTCGACGCCGGCTTGGCCGGCGAGGCGGGCGGTCAGGTAGGAGGTGTCGAGACCCCCGGAGTAGGCGAGCAGGATGCGCATGGTTCCCTCTGGAACGGTTCCTCGCGGTGCGGCGGCCGGCGAGGGGGCCTAGCTGTCCTTGGACAAAGTGCTTCCCGGCCAGAGCGGATGCTTTCGGCTCGAATCAAGGAGCCGGAATCGGCGCGTATCGGTCGATACATGCCGGTTTCGGCGACGCAGAGTCGGGACGAAAGCGCCGTTCTGGGCGGGAATGATTTTGTCCACGGGCAGCTAGACCAGCTCTCGGATCCGTCGCCGGACCCGGCCGCTGGCGGCCTGGGAGGAGGTGGCGACGAACACGGTGTCGTCGCCGGCGACGGTGCCGACCAGGCCGGCGAGGGCCTCGGCTTCCAGGGCGCGGGCGATGGCGGAGGCGGCGCCCGGCTCGCAGGTGACCACCACCAGGTGCGGGCCGCTGGCCTTGGCGCCGCGCAGCAGCGCCCGCAGCGTCTCGAGCGGCGTGACGCGCTCGCCGCCGGGCAGGACGTAGCGCCCCTCCAGCTTGGCGGCGCCGACGAGCTGCAGGTCGCGGCTCAGCACCGGCTGGGTGGTCTCGATCCCCTCGTCGAGCAGCGACCGCCGCAGCTCGCCCTGGGTGCGCGCCGCTCCCTTCCGCAGCAGGCTGCGGAGGGCGGCGCGGCGCTCCTCGACCGGGATCATGCCGCCCAGCATAAAGGTGAATAAACATTCGTCAATCGAGAATATTTATCCATTTGGAGGCGAATAAAGAGGGTGTCAGGCTCGCACGAATAGGAACGGCCAGGGAAAAGGGAACCGCCGGAGCGCCGGTCTCGTTGGTGCGAGGCCGCGCGCTCCGGCGGTTCAGAAAACTATTCGTCCGAGCCCGACACCTTCTTAGTGGACGACGCCGTGGATGTAGTCGGAGGTGACGGAGCCGCGCGGGTTGGCGAGGGGGTCGATGACGTGCCACTGCATGTAGAAGTGGCGGCCGTCGAAGGCGGCGTTGTTGGGCACGGTGACGGTCTTGGCCGTGGTGCCGCCGGCGTTGGTGGTGCCCGGGAAGCGGAAGTCGATGGAGACGTAGAGCTTGTTCCCGGGCGCGCCGACGAAGGCCAGGTCCAGCGGCAGGCTGTAGCCGCGCCAGGTGGTGTCGCTCCAGCCGAGCAGCAGCTCGACCTGGCCGTTGGGCAGGCCGCCGGTCAGGGTGATGTCGATGGTGGTGCCCATCCAGGGATCTCCGACGTGGCCGATCGAGGGCTGGGTGGCGGCCGAGGTGGTGCCGGGCGTGCCCAGGATCTCGATGTAGGCCGGCTCGAAGCCGGCGAAAGCCCCGGCGGGCATGGCGGCGATGCTGACGCCGTAGCAGCCGTCCGGATCCCATGCGTAGGTCATGGTCTGCTCGCCGCTGTCGGAGGCGTCGCCGTCGCCGTTGAGGTCGAACAGCGAGTAGACGGCGTTCTGGGCCTGGGTCAGGCCGATCGGGCCGTCGGCCTGGAACACCGAGATGCCGCCGTCGTGCGAGTAGCCGTCGAACAGGAAGCTCGGCGGGTAGAGCATGTAGGGGTTGTTCGGGTCCAGCCACAGCACCACCTCGCCGGAGTCGTTGAGGTCGCCGTCGGCGTTCAGGTCCTCGCCGCGGAAGACCATGCCGTTGCCCGGCGCGCAAGAGCTGGAGGCGGTGCTGGTGATCCAGTAGACGTCGCCGCCGTTGATGCCGGTGCCGTGGTCGACGTTCAGGCCCTCCAGGGCCGCGTACATGCCGGCGCCGCTCGAGGACGGGCAGCCGGGGTTGGGGAGGATGCCGGCCTGCACGTCGGCGTTGAGCTCGAGCCCGGGCACGTCATCGACCAGGTTGAGGAAGTTCCAGGCCTCGCCGGGGTCCATGGCGTCGCCGTCGCCGTTGCCGTCCTGGAAGGCGTAGAGGACCAGGTCCTGCTGCTCGAAGCCGATGACGACGCCGGCGCTGTCGACCATCACCGCCTCGAAGTCGGTCAGGCCGATGGTCACCGGGGTGCCGCCGATGCCGGCGACGCTGTGGGTGCCCTGGCCGTCGACGAACAGCTGCTGCTCGCCGGCGCTCAGGCACACGCCGTCCAGGTCGAGGTCGGTGTAGCGGGTGATGCCGCTGCCGACCTGCGGGCCGCCGGAGGCGGAGATGTAGTAGTCGTCCGAGAGGTAGAGCTCGTTGGTGACGGGGTCGAAGTCCAGGCCCTTGAGCCGGCTCGAGGTGCCGCCGTGGGTGGCCAGGTGGTCGGCGAAGTAGATCAGCTCGCCGGGGCTCAGGCAGACGCCGTCGCCGTCGAGGTCGACCATCTTCAGCACCACGTCCTCCGCGCTGACGCCGAAGATCGCCGGCGTGCCCTGGAAGGGCTCGTAGCGCATCTGCTCGACGTAGGAGATCAGGTTGGCGCCGTCGGCGGCGAACTGCCAGCCTTCGCCGGCGGTCAGGAACAGGCCGTCGAGGTCCATGTCGACCGTGCGGCGGATCTCGTAACGGGTCGGGTTGACCGACCAGTCGCCGCCGTAGAGGACGTACTCGGTCGGGTTCTGGGCCGTGAGTGAAGCCGCCGGAAGCAGGGCGAACAAGGCGAGGGTCTTGAGCATCTCGAAGGGGAGTCGGGGAAGGGGTTTCCTGGGAGGACGGGCTACAGGGCTGGACCGGCATTCTATAAGGCCCGACCGGCCGAGGATCAGGCTACTGATGCGATCCTGGTGAGACTCCGGTGGACACCCGTTCGAAGCTGCACCAGCGCTCCTCCCAGGCCCGGCTGCCGGCCCGTCGGGCAGCAACTTCGTTCGAACGAAGTTGGAAATCCGGCCCCAGGGACCGCTCCAGCTCCGCCGGCGACATGGCGAAGGGCGGGCCACCTTGTTCGAGCGGCCGGCCCACGGGGAACACCAGCGAACACAGCCGGCCGCCCGGCGCCAGGGCCCGCCCCGCCAGGCCGCCGAAGTCCGGCCGGCGCTCCAGCGGCAGGGCGCAGTAGAAGGTGTGGTCGAAGAAGAGCTGGAAGGAGGCGGGCTGCAAGCCGTCGGCGCCCCACCAGTCCAGGCTGAGCGCGTCCGCCACCAGGAAGCGCCCGCCCCGCTCCGCCAGGCGCTCCCCGACGGCGCCGGCCAGATCGGGCACCAGGTCCACCGCCACCACCGACCAGCCGGCGTCCGCCAGCGCGAAGGCGTCCCAGCCGCGGCCGCAGCCCGGCACCAGGGCCCTCGCACCCGGCCGCGGCGGCTCCAGCTCGCCCGCCGCCAGCCGACGCTCCAGCTCCGGGTGGGCCCGGCCGAGGTCCCACGGCGTGTGCCGGTCGCGGTAGTGTTGCTGCCAGTCGGTCATCGAGCCAGGGTACCGACCCGCAGGGGCGGGCCGTGGAAAGGAAGAAGGCCGCGGCGGACGCCGCGGCCTTCCTATTCGAGCAGTCCCTGCGGACTAGAGGACGGTGACCGTGGTCACGTCCGTGATCGAGCCGATCGTGACCACGCCGCCGGGACGGCTGTAGCCGATGGCGACGAAGTGCAGGACGGCGCCGACGGGGACGCCGGCGGGGATCGTGACCATCGAGGTGCTGCCGTGGCCGGCGACGTCGACGGCTCCGGACAGCGGGCCCGGGTTCAAGCCCAAGGTGAAGTTGAGGTAGGGGTCGAAGACCAGGCCGGTGTCGAAGCCGCCGGGGAAGGGCAGGGTGTAGGCGCCGGTGCCTCCAGAGACCAGGGTGCCGAAGCTGGTGCCGGCCTCCGAGGCGCCGAAGTTGTCGACCTCGAAGCTGACCATGCCGCCGGGAGTGAAGGTGCCGATCGGGGTGACGGTCTGGGCGCGGGCGCCGCCGGCGTACATGTTGTTGAAGCCGGTGTCGTCAGAGAGCCAGACGCAGATGAAGTTGTCGTACTTCGCGTTCCAGCCGAGCTCGACGTAGTCGGCGTCGCCGAGCTGAGCGCCCATGGCCATGTCCTGGCTGGCGAGCCAGGTGGCGCCGCCGTCGCGGCTGACCGCCATGTAGGGGTTCTCGGGGAAGGCCGGACCGCCCCAGGCAGCGCCGATGTAGTCGCCGCCGACCACGGTGCGGGGGTAGGCCGCGCCGCCGCTGCTGACCTGGTTCTCGGTCCAGGTGAGGCCGGCGTCGGAGCTGACCGCCACGAAGGCTTCGTCGGAGCCGAGGCGGTTGTCCTCCCAGGCGACGGCGTAGGTGCCGTTGGCGTAGCTCATCCAGTGGTTGTCGCCGTCGAAGCCGGTCTGCAGCGTGACCTCGGTCAGCCAGGTGTGGCCGCCGTCGGCGCTGTTGACCCAATGGATCTCCTCGTCGACCATCGAGCTGGCGAGCTCGTCCTCGGCCCAGCAGAGCGCCAGGGCGCTGCCGTCCACCGACAGGAAGATGCCGCCGAACTCGACGTCGCCGTTGGCCGGGCCCGAGGCGTCGATCTGGACCTCGGGGGCCATCCAGGTCGCGAGGCCGTCGTGGCTCATGCGGAAGAACAGGTCGTCGTCGGCCGCAGCGTTGCGGTCGTCGTCCCAGGCGACGTAGCAGTTCAGGCCGTCGGCGCCGACGGCGATGCTGTCGATGTCGTTGGTCACCGACGAGGCGTTGACCGCCGCGCCCCAGGTGAGGCCGCCGTCGTGGGAGGCGTTGACCCACAGCTCGTCGTTGCCGTTGTCGATGAGCTGGGCGACGTAGATGCTGCCGCCGCCGGCCGCCACCATCTGCGCCAGCACGGTGTGGCTGCCGCCGTAGGCGTAGCCGCCCTTGTCGAGGATCTGGTCGGGCGACCAGGTCGCGCCGCGGTCGTTCGAGACCGAGACCCAGGTGTCGTAGTAGGTCGTGGTGGTGCTGGTGTTGTTGCGGCCGTCGCGCCACATCGCCACCAGCGTGTCGCCGTCGCGGACCAGCGAGAAGACGTCGTTGCGCTTCTCGGCCAGGCTGACGTCGCTGTCGAGGCGGACCGGGGCGGCCCAGCCGGTGCCATGGCCGTTGCCGATCACGACGTAGACGCCCTTGTCGCCGCTGTCGTTGTAGAGGATGGCCGTCATGTCGCCGTCGGAGACGATCGACGGGCTATAGACGGCGCCGATTGCGGCGGGGGTCAGGTTCTCGACCGCGCGGGGGTTCTGGGCGGAGAGGGAGCCGGCGAGCAGAGCGCCGGCCAGGGAGATCACGAACGTCTTACGCATGGTGTGCAGCAGGGGCTAGCAGGGGACGAGGGGAGGCTGCCGCGGATCGAAATCTCGAGGGGCGGCAGACCCGGCTCCACGACAAGGGTGTGCCGTGAAGCGGCAACTAGATTAGCAACCCCGGCAAAGCAAGTCGGAAGAAACGGGCGGTCCCGTGTGGAGATCCTGTGGACAAGCTTAAGTGCTTGAAGGTGGACCGGATATGGAATTGAGAATCCCTAGGAGGCGTCAGTCGCCGTCGTGCTGCATTCCGGGGAACAGGTGGACCGCGTCGGGATCCCCGAGCCCGAAGAGCTGGCGCAGCGGCCGGCTCAGGGCGGCGTCCCCATGCTCCCGCCGCAGCCGGCCGGCGACCTGGAGGGCGAGCTCACGGTCGCCCGAGGCCAAGGCCTCTTCAGCCCAGGCGGCCAGGAGGAGGGCGGGCGGCCCCGGTTCGGCCGCGCCGACCACCTGGCGGAAGGCCGCCAGTGATTCGGCGTGACGCTCGAGCCCGGCCAGCGCGCGGGCCCGCAGGACCCGGCTGTTGAAGTGGGCAGGGTCCAGCCCCAGGGCTTGCTCCGCGTCCAACAGGGCTCGATCGGGCATCAGCATCTCGAGCCAGGCCTGGCCGGTGACGAACAGCAGGTCAGGGTCGGCCCAGCCGAGCCCGGGCTCCGGGCCGGCGCCGAGATCGACGCTGCCGCTGCCGGTGAGGCCGCCGAAGTAGCGCAGGGCCCACTCGACCTCCTTCTTCTCCACCACCAGGGGCGCGAGCTGGCGCCACAAGCCGCGCAGGAATTCGTCCTCCGGATGCAGCTTGGTGAGCCGGTAGAGCTCGGCGAGCGACGCCTCGCCGAGATCCAGCCACTCCTTCTCGGGCGGGTTCTCGTAGTCGTCACGGACCTCGTAGACCTGGGCCGCGAGGTGGCTGGCGTAGAAGCCGAGCAGGCTGTCCTCGCCGGCGCCGCCGAGCTGCTTCCGCAGCGCCGCGAGCACCCGGCCGGCGCGGGCGGTGGCGCGGCCTTCGTCGGGCCGCCGGTACTCGGTGGAAGCCAGCCGCTGCACCACCGGCGCCAGCGGGCCGCGCAGGCTGACGGCGGGCAGGGCGTCGAGCGCGTCATCCGCGGCGACCAGCAGCAGCGGCGAGAGGCGCGCGCCCTCGCCCGGCGCGAGGGAGGGCGAGTCGCCGCCGACGACCAGCAAGCGCGGCTCGCGCCAGGCCTGCGGGACGATCCACAGCTCCACGCGGGCGAAGCGGGCCCGCATCGCCTGGGCGACGCCGCCGACCACGCCGGGCGCGAGGCGGGCGGGCTCCAGCGAGACGGCGAAGCGGCCGCCGGGCGCGAGCTTGCCGGCGGCGGTGGCGAACAAGGATTCCCGCAGCGGGTTGCGGCGGCGCTGCCACAGGGCTTCGTCGCGGACCAGGATCAGGTCGTAGGGTCCTTCGGTCTCGGCGACCGTGGCGGCAAGGATCGAGAGCCGGACCGCGCGCCATCCGGGGTCGAAGCGGGGGGGGAGCCGGGCCAGGGGCGCCGGGTCGCGAGCGGGGGCGGGCGGGCGGACGCCGGCGGGCGGCCAGGGCGACAGGGGGGGGGCGTGCGGGGGGGCCGGGCGCGGCGCCGGCTGCGCCC
>JACNJP010000361.1 GCA_014382465.1 Planctomycetota bacterium | reverse complement strand
GCGGGTGTCGGAGGACCCGCTGGCGGTTGGTGTGGTGCGGGTGGTGCAGGCTCTCGCGCCGGTGGAGAGGGAGGGCCTCGCGGGCGAACGCCGCCTTGGCCTGGTCGCCGATGGCCTGGAGGGGGTGGCGGATCTCCAACCGCCGGCCGTTCCATTCCGGATCGCCCTGGAAACGGGCCTGGTAGAGCTCGAAGTCGGCGGCAGTGAACATGGCCGGCAGAGGATAGGGCCGCGGGAAAATGAAAAAAGCGGCCCTGGCGCAAGCGCCAGGACCGCAACTCCATCCCCTCAGATGGCACCAATAAATGGCGTTCTGTTCACCGGCCGCCGCAGGTCAAGCGACGCCGGGTGGTGCCAGGAAGGAAGCGGGGCAATTCAAAGATCACGGAAGGTGCCTTCGCAGCGGAGTTTAGTCCCGAATCTGAACCTGGTTAGGGGCTTTTCCGGAGCATTCCGCGATTGCCCCCGGCCGGAACCGGAGAATGCCCGCGCCTTAGGATAACGCATTCCCTTGATTTTCTCCAAATGCTGTAGAAACGGTGCTCTGGCTCCCACGGTTGAGCGACTCAGCCCCGGAACAGGTAGTCCGGCATCAGACGCCGGAGGTCGAGCAGCTCCTGAAGGCGCTGCGGCAGTCCCGCCGCCTCGAGCCGGCCGCCGCAGAAGCTGGCCAGGACCCGGCCCTCCAGCTCGATCGCGGTCTTCGGCCGCCGCAGGAGGTGCTCCATCATCCGCGTGTGGCAGAAGTCGTAGGCGAACTTCTTGTCCTGGCTCCGGACCTCGAATTCCTTCGAGAACTCGACCGACTCGAAGTCGATGTCGGCGAAGCCGACCGCCTGCCCGATCTTGTGGAACAAGCTCTCCGGGTGGATCCGGAGCTCGGGGAAGGCTCTCTCGATCCGGATCATCACCACCGAGAGGTGGTGGTGCTGGGTGTTCTTGCCGCTGCCCGTCTGGTAGTGGAAGTTGAAGCTCTCGGCGTGGTAGCCCTGCCACTCCCCGGAGGCATGGTCATAGCCGTAGCGGTTGGATCCCGCGCGCAGGCGGTCCAGCGCCGCGTGGCGCTTGGCGAGCTGCCGGTCCTTCTTCTGCCGGTAGCTCCAGCCGTGCTCCCGAGCGAAGGCCCGGTAGCCCTCGGCCCGTTGCTGGGCCTGCTTCCAATTCCACCACAAGGCCAGCGGCACCAGCACCGCCACCGCCAAGCCGAACAGGATCTGCGGGAGCATCCCCTCCCTCCCCCACCGGCGCTAAAACTGCACCTCGACGGGTTCGCGGGCGGCGGGCTGGGCCAACTCGAAGAAGTCCCGCAGCGGGAAGTTGAACATCCCGGCGACCAGGTTGGAGGGGAACTGCTGGACCCGGTTGTTGTTCTCCCGGGTGTTGCCGTTGTAGAAGCGGAGCGCCGCCTGGATGCGGTCCTCGGTGTTCGCCAGCTCCTTCTGCAGCTCCAGGAAATTGGCGCTGGCCTTGAGGTCGGGATAGGCCTCAAGCCGCGCCATCAGCGAGCCGAGCGCCTGCTGGAGCTGGGATTCGTCGGCGGCGTGGTCGGCGATCGAGCCGTGGCCGGCGGCGGCGCGCTCGCGCAGCTCCACCACCTTCTCGATCAGCTCCCGCTCGTGCTGGGCGTAGCCCTTCACGGTGCGGACCAGGTTCGGGATCAGGTCATAGCGCCGCTTCAGTTCGGTGTCGACGTTGGACCAGGCTTCATCGCACTGGTTGCGCACCGAGACCAGGCCGTTGTAGAGGACCACCAGGACCAGCGAGAACAGCGCGAGTGCGCCGACGAGGGGGAGCCACATCATGGCGAGATCCTACGCCGGAGCCGGACTTCTCTTCAGCCTTCCACCGGCGCGTCCCGGTCGCGGCCCCCGGCTCTGGAGACCTGCCACTTGCCGAGGCGGCTGCCGAGGAACTGGCCGAGGAAGAAGGCCGGCACCAGCACGGCGTAGGAGGTCCAGTGGAAGCCGAGATCGAAAGCGAAGCGCATGGCCACAACTCCCGGAATCGGGGCGTGGATGGACAGGAACCAGGCCAGCGAGAACTTGCGGGTCCGGGCGCGCCACAGGCCGAACGGCAGGTTCAGGACGAGGACGCAGAGGGCGGCGAGCCAGAGCACGGTTCCTGTATTGGGCTCCACCGGTCTCTCCTTCAAGGGGAGGATGGCGGCCCGAGCCTCGAATCCTAACCGGGATCCGGGCGCCGCGGGGCGGCGGTGGCTCGGCGCCCGCTACAATCCGGCGTCCCACGACCGCATGGATTGAACCTCCTCACCTTCCTCCTCCTGCTCACCTCCCCACTCTCACCGCAGGAGCCCGCGCCGGCACCGACCCAGCCTCAGGAACCGGCCGCCCCCGTCCCCTCCGCCCCGGCGGCGGGCCAGGACGAGGACAGCGACTTCGCTGGGTTCACCTATCAGAGCGAGGACGGCAGCTTCCGGCTGGCCTTCAAGGGCAAGCTGGACAACGACTGGGCCTTCTTCTCGGCCGACCCGGACCTGGTCGGCTCGCCGGACGACTTCCGCAACGGCACCGAGTTCCGGCGGGTCCGGATCGGCCTGGCCGCCCGCCTGCACGACTGGCTGAAGGTGAAGGCCACCTTCGACTTCTCGGACGGGGAGAGCGGATTCCGGGACATCTACATGGAGCCCCGGAACGTCGGCGGGCTGGACACGCTGCGCTTCGGCCACTTCAAGGAGCCCTTCGGGCTCGAGAACCTGACCGGCAGCGCCGCCACCACCTTCATGGAGCGCGGCCTGCCGACCGTGCTGGCCCCCGGCCGCAACATGGGCGTGATGGTCCGCGACCGCTTCCTCGGCCAGTCGGCCACCTGGGCGGTCGGGGTGTTCCGCGAGACCGAGTCGAGCGGGCTCGGCACCGACTCGGGCTCGGGCCAGGAGCTCGCGGTCACCGCCCGGGTCACCGGCCTGCCCTGGTACGAGGACAAGGGGAGCCGGCTGGCACACATCGGCCTGTCGTACAGCCTGCGCAACCCCGACAACGGCCAGGTCCGCTTCAGGGAGCAGCCCGAATCGCACCTCGCGCCGAACCTGGCCGACACCGGCTACTTCCTCGCCGACTCGGTACAGCTCGGCATGCTCGAGGCTGCGGTGGTGCTCGGCCCCTGGTCGCTGCAGTCGGAGGTCGGGCACGCCGCCGTCGCCACGCCGACCGGCACCGACCCTGGCTTCTCGGCCTACACCGTCCAGGGCAGCTGGTTCGTCACCGGTGAGCACCGCGACTACGACCGCGGCACCGGCAGCTTCGACTCCATCGGGCCGAGCTCTCCCTACCTCGGTGGGGACGGCTCGGGCGCCTGGGAGCTCGCCGTGCGTTACTCGCAGCTCGACCTGAACGACAGCGGCATCCCGGGCCGCGAGCTCCGCGACCTCGGCTTCGGGGTCAACTGGTACCTCGACGCCAACACCCGCTTCCAGCTCAACTACGTCATCACCGACGTCGAGAGCTTCGGCAACGCCCGGATCCTGCAGTTCCGCTTCCACGTCGACTGGTGAGCCTGGCCCCGCCCGCCGACCCGGTGCTCGAGGCGGTCCTGCGGGCCCGGGAGCCGGGCGAGCTGCTGCGCGGCCTGCGCCAGGCGTGGGAATCCGAGGCCGGCGAGGCCTGCCCGCTGGAGGACGTAGAGCTCAGCCGGGTGCACTACAAGCCCTTCGCCCGGGCCCGGCTGGTGGTGCGCGGCAGGCTGGGCCCGGCTCCCGGGAGCGGCAAGGTGCGGCGGCAGCCCTTCTCGCTCCAGATCTACTCGCGGACCGACCAGGCGCGGCGACGGCGGCGCTCGTACCTCGCCCGCCCCAGCCTCCTGCCGAGCTACGGACCGCCGTCCTTCGTCGTTCCGGAGTGGCACGCGGTCGGCTTCTCGCTGCCCAACGGCCGCTACCTCCGCAACCTGGCCAAGTTCCTCGACACCGAGCGGACCCGCGCCTGGCTGCGGCTGAAGGGCCAGCCGAAGCTGGCGGCGCACTACGACGCCGACGAGCTGGAATTCGTCCGCTACGTGCCGCGCAAGCGGGCGCTGCTCCGGCTGCCGGCGGCCGCCGACGGCAGCTGCGGCGGCGCCTACATCAAGCTCTACACCGCGGCGGAGTTCGAGATCGCGGCCAGGAACCTGGGCAAGGTGGCGAAGCGGGCCAGGAAGTCGAGCCTCGGCTTCGCGGCGCCCCGGCGCCTGGCCAGCGGCCGGAAGAAGCGCGCCGTCGTCATGGCCGAACTGCCCGGCGAGCAGCTCACGCGCTTCTTCGCCGGCCACGACGACGCCCTGATGAGGGCGGCCGGTTCGGCGCTGGCCGGGCTCCACGGCAGCACCGTGCGGACCCGCGCCCGCTGGACCCCGCGGGCCGAGCTGGACGCGGTCCGGCGCGCCGTCGACGACCTGTGCGCGGCCCTCCCCGCGCTCCAGGGCACGGCGGGCGAGCTGCTGCGACGGTTGCAAGCCCGGCTGCCGGAGGCCGAGGCCTACCGCCCGGTCCCGATCCACGCCAACCTGTTCGGCGACCAGATCCTGGCCGACGGGAACGACCTGGCCATCGTCGACTGGGACGACCTGTGCCTGGGAGACCCGGCCTTCGACGTCGGCAGGTTGATCGCCCACATCCGCTACGAGAACCGCGAGCTCGACCAGGCCTCCCGGGAGAGCGCGGCGGCCTTCCTCGACGGTCACGCCGAGCGCCACGGCCCCCCGCTGCCCGCCGCCCGGCTGAGCTGGCACGTCGCCGCCGCCCTGGCGCTCCGGGCCAAGATCAGCGCGCTGCGACCGCTGGCCCCGGATTGGCCTGATCGGCTCGAACGCGCCTTCGTGGAGGCCCACGACGCCCTGGACCACCCTGAGGACGCAGCCCGTGGTATCTTTCGAGCTTGACTCCGAGCGGAGCAGGGCGAGGAACCGCGGCCGCGGCGTCCGCCCGCGCAGTGGGCTGCCTCCCCTCCCCGGCGCCTCGCAACCTTGAAGCACGCCTCCTCGACCGGACCGGTGGAAACCACTTCGGCGCCGCTGAAGCGGAGGAAGCTGCGGTGGCTCAGGGTCTGGAGGACCTTCCTCCCCTACGCCAGGCCCCACCGCAAGCCGCTCCTGAGGGCCGCCCTGGCCTCCGCCATGGTGGTCGGCTCGCGCCTGGCCTTTCCGCTGCCCCTGCGCGCCCTCCTCGGCCCGTGGCTGAAGAGCCCGGAACCCGGCGCTCCGGTCAGCGCCCCGGACGACGCCATGCTGCTCGGCCTGGCCTTCTTCGGCGTCGTCCTGGCCCTCGGCGTCGCCGAGTACCTGCAACGGCTGCAGGTGGCGAAATTCTCGATCGGCTGGGTGAGGGACATCCGCGCCGCGGCCTTCGCCGCCGCCAACCAGGTCGACCCGAGGGAGATGAACTTCAGCTCCGGCGACATGGTGGCGCGGCTGGTCGGCGACACCGCGCGCCTGAAGGCCGGCCTGAAGGGCTTCCTCACCCACGTCGCCACCAACGGCGCCCTGTTCGTGGGCGTCACCGCGATCATCCTGTCGATCGATCTGGTGCTCGGCGCGGTGGTGGCCGCGGCCGGCGCCCTGGTCCTGTCGGTCACCTGGATCGGCGCCCGCCGGGTCTACTTCCGCTACCTCGAGCTGCGCAAGAAGGAGGGCAAGCTCGCCAACCGCATCCAGGACTCGCTGCTTGAGGATCCGCGCGAGGGCAGCTTCGCCCGGGTCAACTACTCCAGCGGCGTGCATGAGGCGACGGTGGTCCAGCTCCAGGTCCGGACCACCCTGGCGGCCCACACGATCCTCGCCCTGGCCACCCTGCTGTCCCTCTGGATCGGGATCGGCGCTCTCGAGAGCGGGCGGCTGAGCACCGACCACCTGCTCACCTTCTTCATCCTCCTGATGGTCCTGCACCGGCCGGCGGTCCGCCTGAGCCGCCAAGGCACGCGGATCGGCAAGATGATGGCTTGCGGCGAACGCCTCGAGCGCCTGATCCGCGCCGGCCGCGAGGCCGAAGCCGATCACCGGGCGCTCCCGCCCCTCTCCGGCAAGCTCAAGATCAAGCGGCTCAGCTCTTCAGCCGGCAACAAGGACGGGCAGCGGCTCAGGGTCGGTCCGGTGAGCCTGAGCGTCCCGGCGGGCCAGAAGCTGGCGCTCCTCGGCGGCGCCGGCTCCGGCAAGACGACCCTGCTCGACCTGCTCGCCGGCGAGCTGCTGCTGGACGAGGGCAAGATCCTGTGGGACGGCGAGAAGGTCCACGACCTGCCGCTGCGGGCGGTCGCCGAGCAGGTCGGGTACCTCGCCGACCGGCCCTTCTGGATGCGCAGGCCGGTGCGAGAGGTGCTCGGCCTGCCCGAGGGGGAGCTCCCCGAGGAGGCGCGCGCGGTCCTGGCCGACTGCGGCGCGGAGAGCCTGCTCCGCAGCCTGCCGGCCGGGATCGACACCAAGATCGGTCCGCAGGAGCTGTCGCGCAGCGACGCCCGGCGCCTGGCCCTGGCCAGGATCCTGCTCGGAAGGCAGTCCCTGGTCCTGCTCGACAACCCTGGCGCCGACCTGACCTCGCGGGACGCCGCGGCGGTGTTCCGCCGGCTGGCCGCCGACCCGGCCAGGACGGTGGTGGTCGCCGCCCACGACCGCGCCGGCCTCGAGTCCTTCGACCGCTTCGTCGAGCTGCGCGACGGGCAGGTGGTCAGCGACAGCCTGGCGGCCGCCGAGGCGGCGCCGGAGATCGGAGCCGGATGAGGCGGCCCCGGCTGGGCGCGATTCTCGCCCTGGTGCTGGCGGTGTACCTGGCCACGGCGTCGGTCTGGTTCATGGCCTTCCCGCTGAAGACCAGCTTCAACCAGTCCGACGTCTTCTGGGAGGGCTTCTACCTGCTGGTGGCCCTCGGCTCCTACCTGATCATCTTGCGGCTCGGCCTGCCGCTCCTCCAGGCCGGCTGGCCGATCTTCGCCTGGGGCCTGCTGATCGACTTCCTCGACGAGTTCACCCTCGACAAGGACTTCTTCAACGACGTCATCGAGGACGCGCTGAACTCCTTCGGCCTGCTGCTGGTGGCGATCGGCTTCTACCACTCCTACCGCCGGCGCCTGGAGGAGCTCGAGCGGGCCGGGCAGGCTGGGGAAAAGCTCCAGCACGAGAAGAGCCGGCTCGCGGCCACCCTCAGCTCGATCGGTGACTGCGTCATCGCCACCGACCTCGAGGGCCGGATCACCGGCGCCAGCGACGCCGCCCGGGCGCTGCTGCAGCGCCGGCGGATGCCGCTCCTCGGCCTGCCGGTGGCGGAGGTGGCCCGCTGGGCCCGCCTGACCGAGGACCAGCCGCTGGACCTAGTGGACGGGGTGCTGCGGCGGCCGGAGCAGTTCACCGCCTACCAGGATCTTTGGCTCCTCCTCGACGGCAGGCGCAAGATCCTGGTCGAGCTCGCCGGCCAGCCCATCCGCCAGGACGGCGAAGCGCCGAGCGGCGTCATCCTCGCCTTCCACGACGTCACCGAGCGGCGCGCGATCGAGGCCGAGGCGGTGAAGGCCAGCAAGCTGGAGTCGGTCGGGCTGCTCGCGGGAGGGGTGGCCCACGACTTCAACAACATCATGACGGCCATCATGAGCTGGAGCGAGATCCCCGCCGACGAGGTCCCCGGCGGTCCGGACCCGCTGGCGGAGATCCGCCAGGCCTGCCTGCGAGGCAAGCGGCTCAGCACTCAATTGATGGCGCTCGCCAAGGGCGGGCAGCCGATCAAGGCGCCGGTGGACCTGCGGCGGCTCGCGCTCGAGGAGGCCCGCTTCGTGCTCCGCGGCTCGGACGTGGCGCTCGAGGACCGCACCGACCGCGCCCCGGCGGTCGCCGAAGTGGACGCCGGTCAGATCAGCCAGGTGGTGCACAACCTGGTGCTCAACGCCGAGCAGTCCATGCCTGCCGGCGGCACCGTGGCGATCGAGCTCGAGGCCGTCGACTTCGAAGGCGATTCGACCCTCCCGGCCGGGCGCTACCTGCGGCTGCGAGTCCGGGACCAGGGCGAGTGCATCCCGCGCGAGCACCTCGACCGGCTCTTCGACCCCTACTTCACCACCAAGGCCGGCGGGCACGGTCTCGGCCTCACCACCTCGTACCTGATCGTCGGCCGCCACGGCGGACGGCTGAGCGTCGAATCGGTCGCCGGAGCCGGCACCACCTTCGAAGTCCTGCTCCCGGCGGCGGAGGCGGCCGCCGAGCCCGCCGCCCTGCCCGCCAGGCCCGCCGTGCCGCCCGGCTGCCGCCTGCTGCTCGTCGACGACGACCTCAACGTCCGGATGCCCTTGGAGACGGTCCTCAGCCGGGTCGGCTTCGAGGTCGTCGTCGCCGCCTCCGGCGCCGAGGCCGTGGCCCTCTACGAGTCGGCGCTCAGCCGCGGCGCCCGCTTCGCCGCCGTGGTCATGGACCTGAACATGCCGGGCGGGATCAGCGGCGAGGTCGCCATGTCGCGCATCCTCGACCTGGACCCGGAGGCCTGCGGCGTCGTCGCCAGCGGCTACCACGACGCGCCGGTCCTGGCCGATCATCGCGGTCACGGCTTCCGCGGGGTCATCACCAAGCCCTTCAGCGCCGAGGAGCTGACCCAGGAGATCCTGGCGGCGATCGGCCAACGGCCGAGCGAGGACGCCGCGTGAGCTCCACCCTGGATTCGGTCTCGATCCTGCTGGTCGAGGACCAGGTGCCGCTGTCGCGGGTCCTGCGCCTCCAGCTCGAGCGCGCCGGCCACCTCTGCACGCCGGCGTTCACCCTCCGGGAGGCCCGCGCCCTGTTGGAAGCCAACGAGTACCAGGTCGCGCTGCTGGACATCCGCCTGCCGGACGGCAACGGCCTCGATTTCCTCGCCGAGGTCAAGCAGGGCGACCACCCCGAGCTGGCGGTCGTGGTGCTGACCTCCTTCGCCTCGGTGGAGGACGCCGTGCAGGCGATCAAGCTCGGGGCGGCGGACTACCTGACGAAGCCCGAGGGCCCCGGCCAGACCCTGGTGCTGGTGGAGCGGGCCCTGCACGCCGCCCAGGAGGCCGGGCGCCTGCACTACGCCCGCCAGCGCGATCACCACGCCCTGGACGGAGCCCAGTGGATGGGTGACTCCGAGCCAGCCCGGCAGGTCAGGGCCGAGATCGCCCGCCTGGCCGAGATGGGCTCCGAAGACACCCTCCTGCCCACGGTCCTGATCCAGGGCGAGACCGGCGCCGGCAAGGACCTGGCCGCCCGGCTGATCCATCTCTCGAGCCCGCGGGCGCAACGCCCCTTCGTCCAGGTCGACTGCGCCGCCCTGCCGGAGGGCCTGTTCGAGGCTGAGCTGTTCGGCCATGAGAAGGGCGCCTTCACCCAGGCCCACCAGTCCCGCTGCGGCCTGATCGAGGCGGCCGAGGACGGCACCCTGTTCCTCGACGAGATCGGCGAGGTGCCGCTCGACCTCCAGGCCAAGCTGCTGGCGGTGCTCGACCGGCGGCAGGTCCGCCGGATCGGATCCACCCGGGAGCGCCGGGTCGAGGCCCGCTTCCTGGCCGCCACCAACCGCGACCTGGCCGCCCTGGTGGCGCGAGGACGCTTCCGCGGCGACCTCTACTACCGGCTCAAAGTGCTCAACCTCGAGCTGCCGCCGCTGCGGGAGCGGAGCGAGGACGTCATCCCGCTGGCCGAGTCCTTCGCCGCCGAGACCTCGCGGCGCTACGGCCTCCAGCCGCCGGTCCTCGACCAGGAGGCGCGCGCTGCCCTGCGGTCCTATGGCTGGCCCGGCAACGTCCGCGAGCTCAAGCACATGATGGAGCGGGCCACCCTGCTCCATCCCGGCTCCCCGCTGGCCGCCGCGACCCTGGGACTGGGTGCCGGCGCCGCGCGCCGGACCGCCCCGGACGACCTCGGAGCGGACCTCGATCTCGCCCAGCACGAGAAGGCCCTGGTGGAGGAGGCGATGCGCCGAGCCGAGGGGAACGTCTCGCAGGCGGCGCGCTTGCTCGGGCTCAGCCGAGGCGCCCTGCGCAACCGGCTCGACCGCTTCGGGATCACTGGCTGAAGCCTGTTGGCCTGGCTTGGGCGAGCCAATTGGCTTGATTGAGCCACTCTGGGAGTGGCGGAGGAGCCTAGGCATTCTCCCCTAAACTCTTCTATTAATGAATCTTATGGAGAACTCCCGAGTTTCTCAGGGTCTGGCATCAGGATTGCATTCCATGGACGTCGTCCCCCTCCGGCACCTCATGCATCCCCTCCCCGCCCTCTGCCCCGACGAGCGTTCCGCCTCCACCGGGTGCTCTGGCGCCCGCTCGACCCGATGAAGCAGGCCGTCATCCTCGCCGCTGGAACCGGCAGCCGCCTCGGGAAGACCGCGGCCGGGCTCCCGAAGTGTCTCCAGACCATCGGCGGCAAGACCCTGCTGGACATCCAGCTCGACATCCTGGCCCGGGTCGGCATCCGCGAGGTCTGCGTGGTGATCGGTTTCCAGCACCAGCGGATCCGCGACCACATCGCCGGCCGGCGGGAGTGCACCACGATCGTGAACCCGCTCTTCGCCGAGACCAACAGCCTCTACTCGCTGTGGGAGGCCCGGAACTGGATCCGCGGCTCCTTCCTGTGTCTCAACGGGGACGTCATCGCCCATCCCGACGTGTTCCACCGCGTGCTCGCCGTCGAAGGCAGCGCGCTGGCCTACGACTCCGGGAGCGGCGAAGAAGCCGAGCACATGAAGGTCGCCACCCAGGCGGGCTTCCTCGGCGCCATCAGCAAGGAACTGCCTTCCCGCAAGGTCCACGGCGAGAACGTCGGCCTGCTCCAGTTCGACACCCCCGGCGCCTTCCGCCTGCTGGCGGAGGTCTCGGCGATGATCGCCGACGGCGGGGTGAATAACTGGGTGCCGGCTGCGGTCGACCGGATTGCGGACCACCTCCCCATTCGTTGCGTCGACATCGCCGGTCTGCCGTGGATCGAAGTCGACTTCCCCGAGGACCTGGAGCAGGCCCGCAGCCGCGTCTGGCCCTCCATCTCGGCCCTCGTCAAGGGCGCGCAGCCCTCCCCCCCCCGGACCCGCAACGCGGAGCCGGCGGCGCCGCCCGCCGGCTTCCAGCAGATCCCTCACGCCATGTGAGCCCGGTCCGCCCGCCACCACCTCCCCATGAGCTCCCCTCGCCGCGTCCTCTTCACCGGTTACGCGCCGGTCCACTTCCTCTGCTTCCAGCCGCTGTTCGAGCGCCTGCGCCAGGAGGCCGACGTCGAGGTCTTCGTCGCCGGCGGCCTGCGCGAGAAGACCGACGACGGCTACCTGTTCCACCCGCTGGCGATGTACCGGCCGCTCGGCGTCCCGGCGGAGAACATCCTGACGATGGAGCAGATCGCCGAGATGGACTTCGACCTGATGTTCGCGTCGAACACCAAGATGCTCAAGCCGCGCTCGGTCGGCCAGTGCATCCAGGTGTTCCACGGCATCTCGTTCCGCAACCGCGCCATCCGCCAGGAGAACCTCGGCGCCGACCGCTTCCTGATCGCCGGCCCGTACATGGAGCGAAAGTTCGTCGAGGCCGGCCTGCTGGAGCGGGACGACCCGCGCGTGGTCCGCTCGGGCTTCCTCAAGACTGACCGCCTGATCAACGGCGAGCTCGACCGCAAGCAGCTGCTCGACACCTACGGCTTCGACGGCAGCCGGCCGGTGCTGCTCTACGCCCCGACCGGGCAGCGGCACTGCTCGCTCGACCCGGTGGGCCCGGACCTGATCGAGAAGCCCAAGGCCACCGGCCGCTACGCCATCCCGATCAAGCCGCACGACCACCCCCCCCGCGCCTCCCCCGCCTGGCCCGCG
>JACNJP010000182.1 GCA_014382465.1 Planctomycetota bacterium | reverse complement strand
AGCCGCACCACCACCAGGTCGAGGCTGGGGACGACATAGATGCGCTTCTCGCCCAGGCCGGCGGCGTAGAAGGCGTCGGCCGGCACGTCGGCCATGTCGAGGCCGCCGGTGTTCAGCCACCACAGGTAGCCGTAGAAGGGGTTGAGCGACTGCGACGGCGCGGTCGAGGCGGCCACCCACAGCCGCGGGACCACCTGCTGGCCGTCCCACTCGCCGTTGCGCAGGAACAGGTAGCCGAACTTGGCGAACTCGCGGGCGTTGGTGATCACCGACTGGTAGGTCAGCGTGTTGCCCACGAGGTCGGTCATCCAGTCGGCATTCCACATGCCGATCACCCGGCCGATGCGCTTGGCCGCGTACTCCCCCGGCTGCATGCCGACCGTCTTGGTCAGGAACTTCGACAGCATCTGCACGCCCATGTTGCTGTAGGTCCAGAGCGTGCCGGGGGCGTCGTCGATGTCCTGCCCGGTGGAGTAGCTGTTCTGGTTGGGCGCGAGCGACAGGGTGACGTAGTCGCTGAACCAGTCCCAGTGGATCCCCGAGGTCATGCTCAGCAGGTGTTCGAGGTCGACGTCGGCGTGGTTGGCGTCGCCCCAGGCCGGGATCGCGGTGCTGACCTTCTGGTCGAGGCCGCTGATGGCGCCCTCCGCCAACAGGATGCCGTAGAGCGAGCTGGTGAAGCTCTTGGCCATCGAGTAGCCCTTCTGCCGGGTGTCGCGGGTCCAGCCGTTGGCGTACCACTCGCCCACCAGGTAGCCGTTGCGGAACACCGCCATGGCCTTCGAACCGTGGGACTGGCCGTAGGAGACCGCCTGCTGCAGCTTCCAGGCGGTCATGTTCTGGGCCGCCGGGGTCGACTCGGTCCAGTCGATGGTCGGCCAAGGCGCCATCCCGCGGGCCGACGGCGGCTGGGCGGCCGGGCGCGGCAGGCTCTGCCAGTCCGCCGGCACGGCCTCCGGCAGGCTGATGCCGAGGGTGCGGGCGGCGCGGAGGACCTCGGGAGCGAGCTGCTGCTCCTGGGCGAGGACCGGGGCCGGGGCCAGGGAGGAGAGCAGGAGGAGAAGAAGGAGGGCGGCGCGGTGCATGATGGACTTCGATCGGATGGTCCATCCTAGCCGACGCTGCTCGGATCAGGACCTCCCTCGCCCTGGCGAAGCCACCACGCCGCCGGGATAGGATGGCCGCCTCCGCGCCCCGCGGAAGCAGTCATGAAGAAGCTCCTTTTCGTCCTCCTTCCTCTGCTCCTGGTGGCCGGATTCGGCTACTCCTTGCTGAAACCGGCCAGCGCCGCCGAGGACCACCGGCGGGTGACCGTGGAACGCGGCACTGTGGTCCGCCAGGCGCAGGCCGTCGGCCGCATCGAGGCCGCCTTCGAGGTGCCGGTGGTGGCCGAGAACGGCGGCGTCCTGATGCGCCGCTTCGCCGAGCTCGGCCAGAGGGTGGAGCGCGGCGAGCCGCTGGTGGAGGTGCGGCCGCTGCTCACCGACCTCCAGCGCTTCAACGCCGAGCGCGCCCTGCTGGCGGCGCGGGAGGGCGAAGAGACCGTCGAGGAGATGCACACCGGCGAGACGGTGCAAGGGCGGATGCTGCGGTTCTTCCAAGGCAGCGGCGCCATGGACCGGATGCAGACGGGCGCCGAGCGCTCGCGCGCCGAGGCCGAAGCGCAGATCCGCCTGCTGCTGGACGGCGAGGCCGAGATCGAGGGCCACAGGCTCGACTTCCTGGTCCGCTCCCCCATCGACGGCCACCTGATCGACGTGCCGGTCGAGATCGGCGCCCCGGTGGTGCCGTCAAGCAGCTACGGCACCGGCACGGTGCTGATGACCATCGCCGACCTCGACCACCCGCTGTTCCGCGGCACCGTCGCCGAGTCCGACGTCGGCCTGCTGCGCGAGGGCATGCCGGTGACGCTCCTCGCCGGCGCCCTGCCGGGCGAGGAGATGCACGGCGTGCTCCAGGAGATCTCGCTGCGCGCGCGCTCGGTGAACAACGCCACCGTCTTCGACATCAAGGTGCAGGTGACCCCGCCGGCCCACCTGACGCTGCGCTCGGGCTACTCGGCCACCGCCACGATCGAGGTCGACCGGGCCGAGGACGTGCTGCTGCTTCCCGAGCGGCTGGTGGAATTCCGCGACGACGGCGCCTTCGTGCTGGTCGAGGACGCCGCCGGTGAGGTGGTGGAGCGCGCGGTGGTCACCGGCCTCAGCGACGCCATGACGATCGAGATCCGCTCCGGCCTGGAACCAGGCGCGGTGGTCCTGGAACGGCTCTGAGAGGAAGTGCCTGCCGCCTTCCTGCCCCCCGACTGGCAGCGCGCCCTCCGGGCGCAGCGCGGCCGCGCCGTCTCCACCCTGTTGGGGCTGGTGTGGGGCACCTTCGGCATCGTCGCCATGCTGGCCTTCGGCACCGGCCTGCGCGAGAAGCTGGAGCGGGAGTCCGACGCCCTCGGCCGCGGCATCGTCATCGCCTTCCCGCAGCGGACCTCGATCTCGTACCGCGGCTATCCCGCCGGCCGGCCGGTGCCGCTGCGCCTGGAGGACGTGCGGGCGCTGCCGGCGCAGGTCCCCGGGCTGGAGGCGGCCAGCCCCGAATTCATCCGCTGGGAGTCCGTGGCGGTCGGCGACCGCCTGCTGCGCACCAACGTCTCGGGCGTCGATCCCAGCTTCGGCCTGCTGCGCAGCATGCCGCCCCAGCCGGGCGGCCGCTTCCTCAACCGGCCCGACCTCGACGGCGCCCGCCGCGTCGCCTTCCTCGGCGAGCGCATCTGCCAGGCGCTGTTCGACACCCAGGACGCCGTCGGCCGCGCTTTCACCCTCAACGGCGCCCCCTTCCTCGTCGTCGGCGTGCAGCGGCCCAAGAAGCAGATGGGCGACTACGGCGGCCTGGACGACATGCGGGTCACGATCCCCGCGAGCAGCTTCCAGCAGGTCTTCGGCGACCGCCTGCTCGAGGACTTCGTGTTCCGCGCCCGCGACGGCGCCGACACCGCACAGGTCATCAGCGCGGTCTACGCCGCGCTCGGGCCGCGCGCCGGCTTCGACCCGCGCGACCGCCAGGCGCTCAACATCTGGGACACCACCGAGGGCCAGAAGATCCGCACCTACGCCTTCCTGGCGATGGACCTGCTGCTCGGCAGCGCCGGCGCCTTCACGCTGCTGGTCGGCGCCATCGGGCTCGGCAACCTGATGTTCGTGCTGGTGCAGCAGCGCCGGCGCGAGATCGGCATCCAGATGGCGGTCGGCGCACGGCCGAGCTGGATCCTCCGCGAGTACCTGGCGCAGGCGCTGGTCCTGGTGCTGGCCGGCGGCGCCCTCGGCTTCCTGCTGGCCTGGGGCGTCACCGAGGCCGTCGCCGCGTCGCCGCTGGTGGAGTCGGTCGGGCGGCCGCGGGTGTCGCTGCCGATCGGCGCCCTCACCGTGCTGCTGCTGGCGGGCGCCGGCACCGCCGCAGGCTACTTCCCGGCGCGCCGCGCCGCCCGCCTGGACCCGGTGGAGGCGCTCGCGAGCTGAGCCATGGAAGCGCTGCGGCTGCTGCTGCGCGACCTGTGGGCCGAGAAGGGCCGCAACGCCCTGGTGGCGCTCGGCGTGACCTGGGGCACGCTGAGCCTGACCCTGCTGGTCAGCTTCGGCTGGGAGTTCGTCGCCGCCATGAACCAGGTGGCGGCCAATTACGGCCGGAGCATCCTCCGAGTGAGTTCAGGCTTCACCTCGGCCCCCTTCGAGGGCCTGCCCGCCGGCCGCTTCGTGGAGCTCGGCCAGGAGGACGCCGACCTGATCGGGCGGGCGGTGCCCGGGCTCCGGGGCGTCAGCGTCGAGCACAGCCGCATGCTCGGCAACCCGGCGCGCTACCGTGACCGCCAGTTGAACGCCACCCTGATCGGGGTCGAGGCCAGCTTCGGCGAGCTGCGCAACTTCCGGCCGGAGCCGGGCGGCCGCTTCATCGACCGCGAGGACGAGCGCCTGAACCGCCGCGTCGCCTTCCTCGGCCACCGCGTCCGCGACCACCTGTTCGGAGAGGAGGACGCCCTCGGCGAGACCATCGAGGTCTGGGGCCAGCCCTTCACCGTCATCGGCGTGCTGGCGCGGCGCACCGTGCTGACCAACAACAACGGCGAGGAGCCCGACAAGATCGCGATCCCCGCCAGCGTCTACCGCGAGCTCACCGGGCGGCAGCGCGCCGAGTTCCTGGTGGTGAGCCTGCGCGACCCGGCCGAGGAGCAGCGCGTCGAGCGCGCGATCCGCGAGCTGCTGGGCGGGCGCCACCGCTTCGACCCCGCCGACGAGGACGCGCTGGACGTCTTCAGCGTCATCGAGCTCGAGCAGATGATCGGGACCATCACCAGCAGCAACCGCGCGCTGGTGGTCGTGGTCGGGCTGCTCGGGCTGCTGGTGGCGGCGGTCGGCGTCGGCAACGTCATCTTCCTGATGGTGCAGGAGCGCAGCCGCGAGATCGGGGTGCAGATCGCCATCGGCGCGCGGCCGCGGCAGGTGGCGGCGGCGCGGCTGGTCGAGGGGCTGGCGCTGACCCTGAGCGGCGGCCTCGCTGGCATGCTTGTGGCGGCGATCCTGTTGGAGCTGGCGGCGACCATCCCGATGGATCCTGAGGCGCGCGCCTACCTCGGCACGCCGCGGGTGTCCTTCGGCGTGGCCGGCGCGGTGGTCCTGATCCTGATGACCGTCGGCGGCCTCGCCGGCTGGCTTCCCGGGCGGCGCGCGGCGGCCCTGGACCCGGTGGTGGCGCTGCGGGAGGAATGAAGATGATCCAGATGGAAGGCGTCTCGAAGGACTACCAGGTCGGCGGCGCCGCGGTGCACGCCCTGAGCGAGGTCGGGCTGGCGATCGGTGCTGGCGAGTCGGTCGCCCTGCTCGGGCCGTCGGGCTCGGGAAAGTCGACGCTGATGCACCTGATCGGCTGCCTCGACACCCCCAGCCGCGGCCGTTACCGCTTCGAGGGCCGCGAGGTCGGCCGCCTCGACGTCAACGCCCTGGCGGCGCTGCGCTGCGCCACCTTCGGCTTCGTCTTCCAGCGCTTCCACCTGATGCCGCGCGCCACCGCCTGGGAGAACGTGGCGATGCCGATGCGCTTCGCCGGGGTGGCGCCCGCCGAGCGGCTTCGGCGCGCCGCCGCCCTGCTGGAACGCGTGGGGCTCGCCGATCGCGCCGAGCATCGTCCCTCCGAGCTCTCGGGCGGCCAGCAGCAGCGGGTGGCGATCGCCCGCGCCCTCGCCAACCAGCCGCGCGTGATCCTGGCGGACGAGCCCACCGGCAACCTCGACAGCGTCTCCGGCGCCGAGGTCGTCGCTTTGCTCGGGGAGCTGCACGGCGAGGGGCGGACCATCGTCACCGTGACCCACGACGAGGCGATCGCCGCCCGAGCGCAGCGCGTGATTCGGCTGCTGGACGGGCGGGTGGTGGCGGACGACAGCGGCTGAGCGGGCCCACCGGCCGCGCCCCCGGCTCAGGCCTCCAGCGCCGCTCCACCGCTGCTCGACACCAGCAGGATGGTGCCCAGGCCCTCCATGAGGGCTTCCATCGACTCGTGGAAGCGCTCCTCGTCGGCCTCGGCGGGCGGGTCGAAGCCGAGGAACACGGCCGCCGAGGCCGCCGACATGCGCCGGATCGCGGCCACCGGCTCGGCCGCCACCACGACCATGGCCTCGGCCTCGACGCGCGCCTCGGCGAGCAGGCCGAGCAGGTGCTGGCGGGTCTCCTCGACCGCCTCCGCCGTCGGCACCACGCGTAGCAGCCGCAGCTTGTGGCCCACCCACGCCGGGTCCTGGACCAGCAGGTGCGCCAGCAGCACCATCAGCGGGCCGTTGGTGTGGCCGCGCCACCAGACGTCCACCGGGCCGGGGGGCACGCGCCAGGGATCGGCTTCGGTCTCGCGCGAGGCGCGCAGCAGCACCAGGTCGCGCTTCAGGGCCGCCACCGTGCGCAGCAGCACGAAGAAGTCCTCCTGCCGCTCCTCGTTCTCGGACCAGCCCTTGAGCACCAGGTTGGGCCGCATGGCGCCGAGGCCGTGGCAGGTGATGAGCGCGGTGACGCCGTCGGCCAGCCGCGGCGCCAGGACCACCGCCGGGAAGGCGTCGAGCTCCTCGTCGCGGATGTGGCTCCGCAGGACCTTCTCCTGGGCGTTGACGCGCTCGACGTGCTTCTCGAGGTCGCCGACGATGACCTGGCCGAGCGACAGCGTGCCGCGCCAGGCCGCCAGCCAGTGGCCGAAGGCCGAGACGTGGTCGCGCGTGCCGGCGGTGCCCGCCAGCGCCAGCACGTTCGGCCGCCAATTCTTGGCGTGGCCGCCCTCCTCGCTCTCGAGCTTGAGCAGCGCGCGGCGGGTGCGCTCGAACAGCGCGCCCTGCCGCACGTCGCCCCAGGTGGAGCCGAGTTCGCGGCGGGCGATGCTCCAGTGGAGCAGGCCCATCAGCACCACCGAGGCGGTCGCCGCCACCGGCGAGATCAGCATCATCACCCCGGCGCAGGCGGCCGCGCCGAGCAGCGACATGCTCCAGTGGGTGTAGCGGAAGGTCGGCCGGTAGCTCGGGTTGCGGGTCCAGGCCTCGTAGAAGGTGGCGAGGTTGAGGTAGCCGTAGGTCACCATGAAGAACATGGCGATGATCGGCGCGATCAGGTCGAGGTCGCCGAGCAGGATGCCGGCTTGAGCGATCAGGAAGCTCAGGGCGGTGGCGCGGCGCGGCTCGGCCGAGGCGCCGCTGCCGGCGCCGAAGTAGCCCAGCGAGGGGAAGATCCGGTCCCGCGCCACTGCCTGCAGGATGCGCGGCGCGCCCATCATGCTGCCGAGGGCGGAAGAGAGCGTGGCGGCGAAGACGCCGGCGGTGATCAGCAGCGGCCAGCGCGAGATGGTGCGCACCACCAGAGTGTCGCCGAGGAGCTGCTCGCGGCTGGCGGCGGCGCCGAGCAGCAGCGCCATGCCGAGGTAGACCAGGCCGGTGACCGCGATCGAGGCCAGGGTGCCGCGCGGGATCGCCCGGTTGGGCTCGCGCAGGTCGCCCGACATGTTGGCGCCGGCCATGATGCCGGTGACCGCCGGGAAGAACAGCGCGAACATCAGGAAGAAGCCGCTGCCCTCGCGGTAGGCGGGCGTCCAGTTGGCCGCGAGGGTCTCCGCGCTGGCGCCGTCGAGCGCCCCCCAGGCGAAGGACAGCAGCGACAGGGCCAGCGCCGCGAGGATCGCGTACTGGACCTTGATGGCCCAGCCGGCGCCGACCATCACGACGGTGAAGATGGCGCCGTTGACCAGGCTGGCGATCATCCGCGGGTCGGCCTCGAGCCCGGGGAAGGTCATCATCAGGGCCTCGGTGAAGCCGATCACGTACATCGCCACCGAGACCGCCTGCGCCAGGAAGAAGACGATGCCGATCGAGCCGCCGAACTCCACTCCCAGGCTGCGGCTGATCAGGAAGTAGGCGCCGCCACCCTTGACCTTGGTGTTGGTGGCGATCGCCGCCAGCGACAGCCCGGTGAGGGTGGTGATCGCCTTGGCCCCCGCCAGGATCAGGATGGTGTTGAGCACCCCGGCCTGCCCCACGACCTCGCCGTAGCGCAGGAACATGATCACGCCGAGGATCGTCAGCGTGCTGGGCGTGAAGACCCCGCCGAAGGTGCCGAAGCGGCGGGCGGTGTCGGAGGAGGCGGAGGCGGCCATCGCGGCTGGGAAGGGTAGGGAGCCTAGCTCCGGCCCGGAAGCGCGCCGGCGCGATTATTCACCGGCGGCAAGAGCCAGCCGCAGGACCCAGGCGTGCTGGCAGGGAGGCCGCTGGCGCAGCCGGCCGGGGATCTGGATCCGCAGGCCGCCCGCCGCCGGCGCCAGCTCGAGCGGGGCCCCGTCGCCGAGCATCGTGACCGACTCTGCGGTCGCCCCGGGCACGAAGACCTCGGCCGGCGGCTGCTCGGAGCCCTCCCGGGCCAGCACGATGGCGTAGACCGCGCCGTCGGCGCCGTCGACTACGCAGACGTCGTCCTGCTTGTAGGGCGGCCGGGCCCGCGAGCCGTAGATGGCGGTGGAATTGACCTCCATCCAGTCGCCGATGCCGGCGAGCAGCTCGTAGGCGCCCTGCTGCCAGCGGCCGTCCGGCGTCGGCGCGACGTTCAGGAGCAGGTTGCCGCCCTTGGCGACGATGTCGACCAGGAGGTGGACCCCCTGCCGCGGGCTCAGGTATTTCGCGTTCGGCGTGTGCGCCCAGCCGCCGCCGGAGATGATGCAGCTCTCCCACGGGAAGGGCAGCTCGCGCTCGGGCACGCGGTTCTCGGGCGTCAGGTAGTTCTGGTTCGGGCCGGGCACCGCGCGGTCGACCACGATCAGGCCGGGCTGGTGCTCGCGCGCCATCGCCGCCAGCTCGTCCATGCGGATGTCCTGGCTCTGGACCCGCTGCTTGGGCCAGCCGGGCTTGGCGCGCCAGGCGGCCACCTCCTCGTCGGCCATCTTCTGCACCCAGCCGCCGTCCAGCCACAGGATGTCGATCTCGCCGTAGCGGGTCATCAGCTCCTCGACCTGGCCGTGGGTGAACTGGACGAAGTCCTCCCAGCGCTCGGGGTAGCGGCTGAGGTCGTAGTTGGGGTTGCGGTCGGGGGCGGGGAAGCGCGGCCACCAGTAGGAGTCGTGGTTCCAGTCGGGCTTCGAGAAGTAGGCGCCGGCCCAAAGCCCCTCGGCGCGGAAGGCGTCGAAGATGTGCCTGGTGACGTCGGCACGCGGGTGGTCGCGGAAGGCGGTGTCCGGGCCGGTGATCCTGTAGTCCGTCAGCTCGGTGTCGAACATGCAGAAGCCGTCGTGGTGCTTGGTGGTGAAGACCACGTACTTCATGCCGGCGTCGCGCGCGGCCGCGGCCCAGCGCCCGGGCTCGAAGTTCACCGGGTTGAAGGTCGCCGGCAGCGCCTGGTACTGGCGCTGGTACTCGGGGTAGTCGTCGATCGGCCGCTGGCACCAGCCCTCGTCCTCGCCGCAGAGGGACCACGACTCGACGATGCCCCACTGGCTGTAGGGGCCCCAGTGCATCAGCAAACCGAACTTGAGGTCCTGCCACTGCTCGAGCTTGGCCTGCACCAGCGGGTCGCTCGGCGCTTCGTAGTGGCGATCTTCGTGGTGGCCGGCGGGCGCAGGTAGGGCGGGGTCGGCGCCGCCGGGGGCCTGGCAGGCGGCGAGCAGGCAGAGCAGGGCCGGACAGGTCAGGTCGACGAAGCGGAGGCGGCGCATGAGGACAATCTACTGCCGCCTCCGGCGGGGCCGACTGGTGCTATCCCTCCGCCGCGACGACGATGGTCACCCCCTCGGGAGGGAGATCCGACCGGACCAGCACTTCCGGCCCCGGCTGCTCCCAGCCGTCGCCGAGCACGGTCAGGAGGAAGCGGCCGGGCGGGAGTTCGAGGGGCACGACCGAGTCCGCGCTGGCCGGCAAGGGCTTGATGAGGACCATGAGATCGTGGCCCGGCGTGATCCGGAACTCGTCTCGCCAGAATCCCACGCGCCAGTGCGCGACAACGTCCCCCTCCCCGTCCACCGCCCGAAGCGAAAAGCTCCGCTCCAGAGGACGGCCCTCTGGCGTGCGCAGCTCCACCGCAACGGCCTGGCGCGGCGAGCTGAAGTCCGCCGGCAGGTCGAGGTCGAGGCCGTCCTCGAAGCCCTGGCGCAGATCCACCGGAAACTCGAATTCCTCGAAGGACCCGGGCGGCGACACCAGGAGGACGATCTCCCCGAGCGGCAAGCCCTCCAGCGTGGTCTCACCGTGGTCGGTGGCGCCCAACGGCTCGATGGACTGCGTCGCCAGCGGATCGCCGTTCAAACCGAGGGCGTCGAGGAAGGCCAGGTGCACCCGCTCGCCACGGCTGTCCCAAACGCGCAGGTCGATGTCGACGGGCTTGCCGAGCCGGAACACCGGCGGTTCGCCGCTCCGAGGCAGTTCGAAGGTCAGGGTCTCCTCCCGCACGAAACCCTCCGCCTCGAGGACGAAAGACCACGCTCCTTGCTCGAGGCCCAAAAACCGGAAGCCGCCGTCTTCCTCGTCGATCCACTGGCGACGTTGCATGTCGTAGCTGGAGCTGTGGCCCGTGTGCTTGCCGGGATGGACGAAGTAGCCGCGAATCGGCTCCCCGCTGACCGAGTCCACGACCAGGCCGGCGAAATCCGACAGGCCGGCACCGAGTTGGAGGACCACCCCTGGCTCCCCCGCGGTCACGGTCCGGAGCGCGAGCGTCTGGGTGCCACGGCGACCCTCCTCGACCGCCCGCAGGTCCCACTCCCCGGGCCAGAGGGCGGTGAACTCAAAGCCGCCTTCCCCATCGGAGGCGACCTGGCTCAGGCCGAATGCCTGGTGGGGCCAATTCGCCTTCCAGTACGGCAGGTCGACGCCGGGCTCTTCGTGCACCGAGAGAATCAGGTCGACGCCGGCTCGAGGGGTGCCCCCCTTCCCCAGGACCCTCCCCTGGATCCGCAGTTCCGCCTCCAGCGCGATCTCGACCTGCAGCACGCGGCCGTCGACCGCTTTCGGCACCGTGCCGCCCAGGGCGAAACCGGGGGCGTAAACGGTCAGGGCGCTCCCCATGCGCTTCGGGTCGAGGCCTTCGATCCGAAACCAGCCGGCAGCATCCGTCTCAGCCATCTGGCTGGTCCAGCGAGCATAGAGGACCTTGGCCCCGACGACGGGCTGCCCGGCCGGGTCGAGCACCCGCCCCTCCAGGGCCACCTTCCCCGATTCCTGCTCGCTCTTCATTCGCACCGTCACCGGCTCCTCCTCACGGGCCTGGACGGTGGCCCCGAGGAACCCTTCGGCGTAGACGTCCAGGCTCCACTTCCCCGCCGGCAGCGCCGGGATGCGGAAGGCGCCGGCGGCATCGGTCAGGAAGCGCGCGCGGCAAGCCGGAGGCGGTTCGTAGGACGCGCCGCGGACCTCCGACCCTGCGCCCGGGCTCCAAACCGTCTCTCGCACGGTCACGACAGCCTCGGCCAACGGAGCTCCGGACGGGTCGAACACCACCCCGGAAACGGCGCGCTCCGGCACCACCCGCAGCTCCACTCCGCTGACCTCCGGGCCGAGGAAGCGCGGGACGATCATGAATCCGTTCGCCGGCCCAAGGGCATCGGTCCGGGCCTCGAGCAGCCAGTCGGCCTTCATGCCACGCAGGAACTCCGGTCCGACGAGACCGGTGAAGCGGAACTCGCCCCGCTCGTCGGCACGGCACTCCTGGTCAGGCGGAAAGCCGCCGGCCTCGCGCCCGTCACCGCGGCTACCGCCCTCGAACTCGGCGAGGTCCTGGCTGCCCCAGTTCGCAATCACCCGCGCTCCGGGAACAGGCCGACCCCCCGAGTCCGTGACCTTGCCGCTCACCGGGATGCCGAGCGGGTAGACCTCGGCCTCGACCGTCCGCCGCTCGCCCTCAAGCAGTGGCTTCTCGACGTAGATCCTCGTCAGGCGCGTCTCCGTCGTCGGCGCCACGTAGACCAGCAGGACCTCGCCGGGAGGCACCTCCAGCTCGCAGCTCCCGTCGGCGGCGACTTCGCCACGCGCCATCTGACCGGGGCGATCCCCGCGTGCGTCGTTCTGGCGGATGTAGCGGATCCCCCAGTGGGCGACCACCTCGGCGCCGGCGGGGGACTGTTGGTCGGACCAGCGCCGCAGATCCAGGACCAGGTGGGCGGAGTCGTTGTCGCCGGGGTCCTGCGGCAGGACGGGCAGGCACCAGGAGAGCAGGAGGGATATCCAGAACATGGCCAGGAGCGAGGATGTCGGGTGGCGCGGCTCCATACTAGAGTTGGCACGAATCCAGCACCATGACGAGTTCTCCCGAAGGACTTCCTTGCTCCTGTGCGTCGCCCTCACGCCGCGTTTTCCTCACCGCAGCGGCGACCGCCGGCGCCTTCGCCGCC
>JACNJP010000215.1 GCA_014382465.1 Planctomycetota bacterium | reverse complement strand
GGGCAGGGGGCGGGGGGGAAAGCGCGGGGCGGTCGCCGGCAACCCGCTGGCGCCCGCCGTGATCGCCAGCCGGGCGCGCAAGAGGGTCATGGCCAGGACCCGCGGCAAGTGCCCGGCGGTGCTGCGCGCGATCGAGATGGTGGCCGCCGCCGTGCGCACGCCGATGTCGCGCGCCGCCGCGATCGAGGCCGGCGCCATCGCCGAGCTCGCCGCCGGCCCGGTGTGCAAGAGCCTGATCTCGATCTTCAAGGGCTCCGAGGCCGCCAAGAAGCTCGGCAAGGGCAAGGACGGCTTCGAGCCGCGCCGCTTCGAGCGCGGGGCCGTGATCGGCGCCGGCGTCATGGGCGGCGCCATCGCCTCGTCGCTGGCCGAGAAGGGCCTGCAGACGCGGCTCGGCGACCTGGCGGCGGAGGCCAACGACGCTGCCCTGCTCGAGCACCGCGCCGACGTGGCGAAGAAGCAGCGCAAGCGCCGCCTCACCAAGAGCGAGGCGATGGCCGCGGTCGACCGCCTCGACGCAACCAGCGATCTGTCGCGCGGCTTCGGCGGCGCCCAGATCGTCATCGAGGCGGTGGCCGAGCGCCTCGACGTCAAGCAGAAGGTGTTCCAGGGCATGGCGGCGCAGGTCGCCGACGACTGCCTGCTGGCGACCAACACCTCGTCGCTGTCGGTGACCGCCATCGCCGCCGGCCTGCCCCACCCCGAGCGGGTGGTCGGCATGCACTTCTTCAACCCGGTCAAGAAGATGCCGCTGGTCGAGGTGATCCGCGGCGCCCAGACCAGCGAGGCAGCGGTCACCGAGATCGCCGCCCTGGCGGTGCGCCTGGGCAAGACCCCGGTGATCGTCGCCGACGTCGCCGGCTTCCTCGTCAACCGCCTGCTCGGCCCCTACCTCGACGAGGCCATCCGGCTGTTCGAGGACGGCGCCGACCCGGTCAAGGTCGACAAGGCGATGCTCGACTTCGGCATGCCGATGGGCCCGTTCCTCCTGCTCGACGAGGTCGGGCTGGACATCGCCAGCCACGCCTCGCAGTCGCTGCTGGAGGCCTACGGCGAGCGCATGACGCCGGCCACCGGCGTCGCCGCGCTGATGGGGCCGGACCGCCTCGGCAAGAAGACCGGCCACGGCTTCTACAAGCACTCGAAGGACCGCAAGGTCAAGCCGGTGATCTCCGCGGACCTCGCGAAGCACCAGCAGGCCGGCGCCGCCGCCCACTACAGCGACCAGCAGATCGTCGACCGCCTGGTGCTGTCGATGGTCAACGAGGCCGCCCGCTGCCTCGAGGAGAAGGTGGTCGAGAGCGCCGAGATGCTCGACCTCGCCACCGTCTTCGGCACCGGATTCGCCCCCTTCCGCGGCGGCCTGCTGCGCTACGCCGACGGCGAGGGCCTGGGCGTGATCCGCGACAAGCTGCGCAAGATCGCCGAGATGGACGTCGCCAGCCGCCCCGGCGGCAAGGCCAAGTTCACGCCGGCCAAGCTGATCGAGGAACTGGCGGAGTCCGGTGGGACCTTCCGCGGCTGAGCGTTCCGATCCTGGCCTGGAACTAAGGGGTGACCCGGGTCCAGGCCAACGAGCTCATGGTCCACACCCCGCCGGGTGAGCCGGCGTCCTCGACGATGGCGCGGGCGTAGAAGGTTTGCCCAATCAAGGCGGGATCGGCTGGAATGAAGAACGCGCCGGCGGCCCTGCCAGCGAAGTCCAAGGTGCCCGAGAGCCACGGGGATCCGAAGGCGGCGGTCATGATCGCGTCCCGAACCAGCTTGGTGTCCCAGGGACCGAGATGGAGAGATCCGCCCTGGGCGTCGAAGCCTTGGCTGATCAGGAGCTGGTAGTTGAGGTTCGAGGCGCCGGGCAGGTGAAGGCGGTACGGCACGATCTGGCCGATCGGGTTCGTGCCTTCGAGATCCAGACTGCGACGTTCCAGGAAGACCGAAGCTCGAGATCCTGGGTAAGCCGGATTGATGTCGAGAACAACGGACATCTCCGGCCATCCATTGCGATCCAGGTCTTGGAACGCGAAGAGAGGCCCATCGGTGTAGAAGCCGTTTCCCTGAAGGGGCGCGCTTTCCCAAGGGTCAACGGATTGAGCCGTGGTCTCCCTCCTGACGAAGCTCCCATCCGCACCGGAGAAGACCCAAATCGCGTAGTACGGGAGATGGGTCCAACTGAGAAATTCCCCCATGGTCAGGACGATATCGCGAGAGCCATCAGCGTCGTGATCGGCGCTTCCTGCCAACATCGTGCTGACCACCATCCGCTGATCGAGGGGATCATGGAGCCAGGGCAGGAGGTTGCCGTAACGATTGATCCAGACAAGAACTCCGGAGGCCCCGTCGACCAAGGCAACATACCCCGGGTCCCGCTGGGATGGCAAGGTGTTGAGCCAGTCGATCGAGGCAGCGACAAGAACATCCCTCACACCATCTCCGGTCATGTCTTCTACTTGGGTCCAGTCATCCAATCTCGGACCCAGGCCCGGGAGGGACCAAATCAATCGACCGTCCATTCCAGAGACCGCTGACAATTCGGAATCTGCCAAGTCTCCTGACAAAAAGAGGAAATCGCGGACGCCATCCCCATTGAGATCTGGCCAAAGGTCCGGAAAGAAGCCCGCGTGGAAAGAATACGGCCTCTGGATGGCTGGAAGATACGCGAGCCAAGAGAAGACTCTCGAGAATCCGGAGACCAGCCCAAGGACAGCATATTCCTTGTTGGTTCCTGGATCGAAGGCCTGAAGTTGGCAAAGAAGGTCGTCGTAGGAATCGCCATCCAAGTCCCCCGCGGGAATCACGGCGTCGAATTGGTGAGGAGCAGGGAATCCGGTTCCTGCCGATGGGGGAAGAGGGATCGACCCAATCGGCGAATGGAGCGAAATGGAGAACAACCGGACCGTGCTGGTGCCGGCAGCATTGTCAACGACTGCAAGAACATCGTCCGCTGGCCACCGCAAGAGACAACTTCCCTGCCGCCAGAGGACTGGCTTCCCAGGACCGTTCAGGTAGTGGAGCGCAATCGGGTGCTTCCTGCTGTTCCCAGAAACAATCGAGTATTCCTCCATTAACCTGCCGCTCTGATCGTGCCATTGCTCGACCCACTGCAAGTCCAAGAGGCCGTCGTCATTCAAGTCTCCGAGAGGGCTCCCCCAAGCAGGCCGATAGTAGGCCTGACCTTGAAACGCCTGAGGCTCGCCAAGAAACTCCTTGACCACCCATTCCTGGGCATTCGCGCTCGCCATGAGCAGCATCAATGCGGCGCAACGCAGGAGATGTGGGAGCGAGCGAACCGTCAACGACGAGGTGCGGTGGAGGCACTTGCTGAGCCAAGCATGGCTGATGGTAGGAGCCGCAGAAACCCGGCAAGAAGGCGACGACCCGACGCTGAGCGAGAGTTGCAGTAGGTCGGCCATGGTGAAGAGGAGGAGAAAATGGGCGAAGGAGCAGAACTTCCCTCTAATGGCAACCCTAGCACGGATCCCACGGATCGGCAAAAGGCGGACTCAGCTTGAGCCGACTCAGCCTGCACCGCCCCTGCGCATGCGAGACCGTTACCGCCCGGTTGAGAGCTGCCTCGGTGCTGGCTTTCTCCTCGTGGCAGTACGTCGCAGGCGATCAGCGCCGTGATCGAGAACTCGGTCGCGAACAGGCGGGCGAGGTCCGGCGCGGCAGAGAGGTTCGTACATGACGAGGAACAGGCTCAGCGCCGCCCACCGCGGCAGCTATCCTGACCGCCGATGCGCCCGAACTGGTTCCTCGCCCTGCGCGTGCCGGCCGCCGGCTGGTTCGAGCAGCGCGTGGGCGCCCCGCCCGAAGGCTTCCGCCTGTTCCGCGGCGCCGACCTGCACATCACGCTGGCCTTCCTCGGCGGCTGCAGCGAGGAGCAGGCCCTGCGCGCCTGGCGGCTGAACGGCTGCTGCGCGCTCGGGCCGGTCCCGGTCACCCTCGGCGAGGTGGTGCCGATGGGCAACCCGCGGCGGTACTCGGCGCTCTCGGTGCTGCTGCGGCGCGGCCGCAACCCGGTCGAGAAGGCGATCGGCCTGTGCCGCGACCGCTGGCTCGAAGCCGCCGAGGCGCGGCCCGACAAGCGCCCGCCGAAGGCGCACACGACCATCGCCCGCCCCCAGAGGCGGGCCACCCCCGAAGTCCGCCAGCGCGGGCTCGAGTGGGCGGCCGGGCTGGAGCTCGGCGGCGTCGATCTCGTGCTGGACGAGCTGGTCCTCTACACCTGGGCCGACGACCGCGCCGAACGGCTGTTCAAGCGGGTCGAAGGCCGCAAGCTGGAGTCATGAGATGAAACTGCAACTGCGCGCCGCGGCGATCGCCGGCGGCATCTTCTGGGCGGTGATGGTCGGCGGCGTCGGCCTGCTCAACTGGAGCTTCGGCTACGGCGAAGCCTTCCTGGCGGTGGTCGCCAGCATCTACCCCGGCTTCGACGGCACCCGCGACCTGCTCGACGTGCTCGCCGGCGCCGGCTACGCCATGGCCGACGGCGCCGTCGCCGGGCTGCTGCTGGCCTGGCTCTACAACCTGGCGGCCCGCGAGAAGTGAGCGCGACCGAGCTGCCCGCCGCCGATGTCGCCGTCATCGGCGGCGGCATCGTCGGCTTGGCCACCGCCTACCGGCTCCTGACCTCCCGCCCGGGGCTGTCGGTCACCGTGCTGGAGAAGGAGGACGCGGTCGCTCGCCACCAGAGCGGCCGCAACTCCAACGTGCTGCACTCCGGGGTCTACTACCGCCCCGGCTGCCTGAAGGCGCGCAACTGCCGCGCCGGTAAGGCGGCGATGGAGGCCTTCCTCGAGCGCGAGGGCCTGCCGTGGAGGCGCTGCGGCAAGGTCGTGGTCGCCACCCGCGAGGCCGAGCTGCCGCGGCTGGCCGAACTCGAGCGCCGCGCCCTCGCCAACGGCGCCGCCGCCCGCCTGGTCGGCGCCGCCGAGCTGCGCGAGATCGGGCCGACGGCGGCCGGCCTCCAGGCGCTGGTCGTGCCGGGGCCGGGCGTCCCCGACTCCGGCGCGGGGTGCCGCCGGCTGGCGGAGCGGAGCGAAGGGGCGGGCGGCGCGGTCCGCCCCGGCGCCCGCCTGCTCTCGCTGGACGAGCGCGCCCCCTCCGTGCGGCTCGGCACCACCGCCGGCGGCGGCGAGGCCCGGGTGGTGGTGAACTGCGCCGGCCTGCACAGCGACCGCGTGGCCGCCCTCGGCGGTTCGCGCCCGGAGGCGCGCATCCTGCCCTTCCGCGGCGAGTACTTCGAGCTGCGCCCCGAGGCCCGCGGCCTGGTGCGCGGCCTGATCTACCCGGTGCCGGACCCGGCCTTCCCGTTCCTCGGGGTGCACCTGACGCCGACGGTCGGCGGCGGCGTCCAATGCGGACCGAACGCCGTGCCGGCCTTCGCGCGGGAGGGCTACCGCTGGAGCACCGTCCGCCCCGCCGAGCTCGCCGGCGCTCTGGCCTGGCCCGGATCGTGGAGGCTGGCGGCCCGCTACTGGCGGACCGGCTGGGGCGAGCTCCGCCGCTCGCTCTCGCGCCGGGCCTTCGCCGCCGCCCTGGCGCGGCTGGTGCCCGGCCTCGATGCCGGCCACCTGCTGCCGGCGCCCGCAGGGGTCCGAGCCCAGGCGGTGCGCCGCGACGGCTCGCTGGTGGACGACTTCCTGATCCAGGGCAGCGCCCGCGTGGTCCACGTGCTGAACGCGCCCTCCCCCGCCGCCACCGCCGCCCTCGCGATCGGCGAGACGGTCGCCGCCGAGGTTGAAAAGAGACTGGGCTGAACCCGCGAGGGTCCAGCCCAGTCGGCAGGCGCGGAGCGCCTAGAAGGTGTGGGTGACCATGTTGCTGATCTGGCAGCCGGCGGTCTCGGCGGCCTGGATGTAGAAGGTCTTGCCCGCGGCGCTCGCGGGGACCGACTTCGAGAAGGAGCCGTCGCCGGCGGCGTCCGCAGTGGTGGAGCCAGCCGTCTTCGGGTTCTGCAGGCCCAGGTAGAGCCCGGTGCAGCCGGAGACCGCGGTGATGCCGGTGTTGGCGCTGAAGTAGATCGTGACCAGCGAGTTGGGCGTGGCGCCCGTGATGTCCAGACGGTTGACCTGGCCGGCGTTGCCGGGGATCAGGGCCGAGAGGTTCAGGTTGCCGCCGCTGCCGCCGCCGCAGCCGTTGTCGAGGCAGTTGCGGCTGTTCTTGTAGTTGACGATGGCGTTGATGCTGGCGGTGCCGAAGCTGGTGACGTTGCCGGAGCAGCCGCCGTTGCAGGGGCACATGATGCGGCAGGTCGAGCAGCCGGAGCAGCTGCCGCAGCAGTGGCCGGCGTTCCAATTGTGGCCCAGCTCGTGGGTGGACAGGCTCACCCGGCGCGACCAGTTGCTGGTGTAGCGGGACTGCACCATCGAGTAGCCGTAGGTGTTGCAGATGCCGCCGAGCCAGGCGATGCCGATGACGCTGCCGTTGATCGAGCGGCCGGTGAACAGCTGGGCGACGTCCCGGATGATGTGGCCCTGGTTGTTGAGCCACTCGGCGCGGAACTGGTTGAGCAGGGTGCCCGGGTCGTTGCTGGTGTAGGGGTTGGAGGCGCTGCTGGTGCGCACGACCACGGTGGTCAGGTCGTAGCAGATGCCGGTGTCGCGCTGGTAGATGGTCTCGGTGTCGTTGATCACCGCTTCGACGTCGGCGATGGTGTTGGCCGAGTTGCTGCCGTTCTTCTGGAAGAACTGGTAGTCCGCGTCGCAGGCCATCTCGACCGTCTCGTCGGCGCGGGCGCCGCGGCTGCCGCCGACCGCGCCGCTGTCCGCGTGATCGTGGCCGTTGTGGCCGCCGATGCTCGAGCCGCCGCCCTGGATCGGGTCGACCGGGACCGGCGGGAGCAGGGGCTCACCCAAGACCCAGCCGGTGTCGGGCAGGACGTCCGCGCTGTCGTAGACGACGTGCATGTCCTTGCTCGCGGAGGCGTCGAAGTCGGTCAGCGGCTCGATGATCCGGACCGTGCTGCCGTCGTTCAGGTCGATGCGAGCGCGGAGCTGGCCATCGATGATCGCAGCGGAGACGATGCTGCCGGGGATGCCCGCGACCATGCCGCGGTAGGTCACCGAGGCCGGCGCCTGGATCTCGCGGAGCTCGCCGTCGGCGCCCTGCTCGTAGGCCTTGAAGTTGGCCGAGCGGACGGAGTAGGGGTCCAGGACCAGCTCGGCGTCGAACCACTCGTCGAGGACGACGCGCAGCTGGAAGGACTGGCCAGCCTGGGCAGGGACCTCGAGGGACTGGAGCGACCAGGCGTAGAGCTCCTTCTCGATGGATGTGTTGGCGGGATTCTCGCCACCGCCCACGGTCAGGGCAGCTGCGAGCAGCAGGGTCGGAAGGGTCGTGAACATGCGTGAGCTGGGGTTGGGAGGGGGAAGAGCGGGGAGCGATCGCCGCTCCGGTCGGGGTCGGAGCAGGTCGACCTGCCGCTACTCTATGCAGGGGAAGGGTTTACACCGAGGTCGCAGGCCCAGGAACCCAGGGTGGGGATGACCCGGCATCCATTGGGACGCTGGCCCTGGACCCACGGTTCCGCCATTTCCGAACCGGGACAGGGCCGCTCAAGCCTACCCGAAAGAACCGGCCCCGCCCCGGGGGATTCCGGAGCGGGGCCGGTCGGCAGCCGCCAGCGCGGTCAGGGCAGGATCGTCAGCGGACGGGCCACCGAGACCAGCCGGGCGCCGAGGAAGTCGTAGCTGACGACGCAGCCGTGGAAGGTCTCGCCGATCCTCGGGGTCAGCCACAGGGCGTCGCCGAGGTAGAGCGTCGAGCCGTCGCCGTTGGCGTCGAGCACGCCGTGCGGCGCGGTGAAGATGCGCGGCCAGTCGCCGCTGACGGTCCGGTTGAACAGCAGGTCCTGCGTCAGCGGCAGGTCGATGCCGGCGTGGTTGGTCGGGCCGAGGCCGCTGTAGGACACCACCACGGCGTAGAGCTTGCCGGCCTCCGAGGCCGGGAAGTCGAACTGGCAGTCGACCTGGCCGCCGGCGAGGGCGCCCATCTCGATCAGGTCGGTGTGGAGGATCGGGTTGAAGCTGTAGAGGTGCGCCTGGCCGGCCCAGGCGTTGCCGCCGGAGCTGGTGGCCTGGTGCGCGCCGACGACGAATTCGGCGGTGCCGTTGCCGTCGAGGTCGCCGAGGCCCGCGGTGGAGCGGCCGAAGGCGTCGCCCGGGACGGCGCTGCTGAGCTCCTTGATCAGGGCGCCGGTGCTGGCGGTGTAGAGGCGGACGAAGCCGGTGTCGACCGGGGTGGCGCCGGGGGCGCCGACCAGCAGGTCGAGCTCGCCGTCGCCGTCGACGTCGCCGGCGACCGACAGGCCGAAGCCGAGCTGGGTCCCGGCGGCGCCGTCGAACTGGTGCAGCAGGGTGCCGCTGAAGCCGGAGTAGACGTAGGCCGCGCCGACGCCGTTGGCCGCGGGAGCGCCGATCAGCAGGTCGGCGAAGCCGTCGCCGTCGATGTCCCCGATGCCGGCGACGTCGCCGCCGAGGTTCTCGGTGCCGTTGCCGACGATTTGGAGGATCTGGGCGCCGGTCGCGCCGCTGTAGACGCTGGCGAAGCCGGCGGAGGCGTTGGCCTTGGCGGAGCCGACCAGCAGGTCGGGGGTGCCGTCGCCGTCGACGTCGCCGGCGAAGTCCACCGCGGCGCCGAAGAACTCGTACGAGCCCTGGCCGTCGACCCGGAGCAAGAGCGCCCCGGTGGCGCCCGAGTAGGCGAACACCGAGCCGAGCGCGACGCCGTTCACGACCGAGTGGCGGGCGCCGACGAGGTAGTCGTTCACGCCGTCGAGGTCGAGGTCCTGCCCCGCGGCGACGTCGCCGCCGTAACGCTGGGCCTGCGTGGTGCCGTAGTGGACCCGCAGCACGCCGCCGATGGCGCTCGACCAGACGTAGACCCGGCCGGCGATGATCACGCCGGTGTTGGGGTTGCTGCCGTAGATGGCGCCGGCGACGAAGTCGTCCTTGCCGTCGCCGTCGATGTCGCCGATCCAGGCGACCGAGGAGCCGAGGCGGTCCCAGCGGGAGCCGAAGGTGCTGGCCAGAACCGAGCCGTCGGCGCCGGAGATCACCTGGACCTTGCCGTTCTCCTCGGAGCCGGGCCGGACGGCGTGGTGGCTGCCGACCAGCCAGTCGGGCGTGCCGTCGCCGTCGTAGTCGCCGCCACCGGCGAGCGAGTAGCCGAAGTGGTCGTCGACGGCGGTGCCTTCGAAGAGTCCGGCGTCCTCCCACACACCGCCCACGAGTTGGGCAGAGGCGAGGGGGGCGAGGATCGTGAGCAGGCTCACGACGCGGAGGGTTAGGCGCAGCATTGCTTATGGAGAGACAGACAGAACCGGGACCGAAGGACAGCGCCAGGGGGACCGGCATTTTAACCGGGATCGGGACCCAAGCACAGAGCAAGGCTCGACTTCCTACCAGCGCCCAATTTGATCCGAGGGCGCTCGAGGCCGAGGCCTGGGCAGCGGACCGGCCCGGTGCCGGCGATCGCGGCCTCATAGGACGGTTCTCGGAGGCCGGAGGTTCCAAGGACTCGCCCGGGGAGCCATCATGTCGGCCCGGGTCCGCACCGAGTCCGCGCCGGCCCCCACGACCCGCAGGAATGCGCTCCCTCCTGGCTCTGCCGATCGCCCTGATCTTCGCCTTCCCGTATGCGGCCGGGGTGGGGCTGTGGGCGGCCCTGTTCCCCAAGAGCTTCAAGCCGCGCATGGGCGGCCTGGTCCACTTCTGGGGCAGGACCGTTCTGAAGATCCTGGGGATCGAGTTGGTCCTGGAAGGGACCGAAAATCTCCGAAATAACGGGGAAATCATCATGACGAACCACGTCAACGTGCTCGACCTGCCGGTCTTCGCGTCGATCTGGCCCGCCAACGGCACCGTCATCTACAAGCAGGAGTTCCACCGCGTCCCGATCATCGGCCGGACCATGCGGGCGATCGGCTTCATCCCCATCGACCGCTCCAACCGGGCCTCGGGGATGGCCAGCCTCGAGCGGGCGGCGCAGCGGATGCGGGACGAGGGCGCCACCATCTTGATCGCCCCGGAGGGCACGCGGTCCGGCCACGGCAAGCTGCTGCCCTTCAAGAAAGGGCCCTTCCACCTGGCGCTGGCGACCCGCGCGCCGGTGGTGGTGGCGATCATGCGCGGCAACGCCGAGCTCCTGCCGCGGCGGAGCTGGCTCGCCCGGCCGGGAACGATCACGGTCCGCTTCCTCGAGGCGGTCTCCACCCAGGACTGGCGGCCCGAATCGCTGGCCCACCACATGGCCGAGATCCGGGCCATGTTCCTGGAGCACATCGAGGACTCGGTCGAGGCGGACTGAAGCCCGCTATCCTCGGACCTCCATGGCCCACCCCGAACGCATCGTCTTCGTCTGCATGAACCAGCGGCCGCCCGGCGCCAAGGCCTCCTGCGGACCGGCCGGCGCCGGCGAGGTCTTGGCGGCCCTGCGGGCGGAGCTCGAGGCCCGCACCGAGCTGTGGGGCAGGGTCCGGGTCGCCGCCAGCTCCTGCCTCGGGCCGTGTGAGCAGGGCCCGCACGTGGTGGTCTATCCCGACGACGTGTGGTACGCCGAGGTCAAGCCGGAGGACGCCTGCCGAATCCTGGACACCGTGAGCGGAGACCGCAGTCAAGGCTGAACCGAGGGCTGAATTTACCGACCTCGGTCTTGGCGACCTCGGCGGGCCGCAGGAGCTGGCTCCTCAACGCAGACCAGCGAGGACCGAGTGGAGGTCGGCGAGAAACTGGGACTCGTAGGCCTCCAGTCTGGCGTCGACCTCATTCAAGGTGGGACAGATCAACCACTGGTCTTCCGCAGTGGGTTCCTCCTCCAGGCCTGCCCGAGCTGCAGCCCGCCGAAAGCCGTTGTAGAGGACCGATCTCTCGTGCTGGGCCTCGGCGTAGGACCGGACGGCTTGGATCCAGATCCCTCGCAGCTCCTGGTCGGTCACCTGGGTCAGGAGCAGCTCGCCTGCCCCGAGCCGGCGGAGGGTGTATTCCAATGGAAGGGCGATGGCCATTCCTGGATCCCGGGGGCCCTCCTCCAGGATTCGCTCAAGGACTTGGAGCTTCGTGGATTCGGTGGCGGAGAGCAGATCGAAGGTCTCGGCGTTGGAGACCAGGTGGCCGATCCCGTTTGCGATCGCCCAAGCATCCTCATCATCCGAGAAGGGGAAGTCGGACCGGAAGAAAGGGCCGAAGGCTCCGACCTCCCGGCCCGATTCCGGCAGGGCCTCCTCGAAGATCCTGGTGCCCCTTCCTGGGACCTGGAAGCCCGCTCGGAAGGCGCCGATCTCTTCCAGGAGGTAACCCCTCGCCAGCGCGATCAGGTGCTCCCGGTCCGGGGAGGCTGATTCCTCATCCTCGCTCGCCGGGTCCAACCGCTGACGACCGACTTCGGCCTGGCCTGCGAGGACGCTCTCCGCTGGAGCTTCCGATTCGACGGTCCACTTGCCCCCTCGAGAGCCTCCCTCTCCCGGAAGCCCCTCCGTAGGACGCGAAGGAAGAGTGATCGCAGCCCAACCAAGACAGGCCAGCAAGAAGACCCCGAGGACCCAGCGCATGGCGGAGCTACGACGGAGGATTCGCACAGGCAGAGCAGTCGAAATCCAAGAGGGCCATGCCGAGCAGGTTCCCGTTGGAGTCCCAGAACCGCATCGGGGGCCGATCAGCCTGCTCACACGCGGGTGTGGAGTACTTCGGGTTGAAGTACACCCTCGACTGAGACGCGGGGAGAGCCTGACCCTTGTGAGTGACCCCCGCCACACTGGAGCTGCAGAACTGGATCCAGGCTCTGTAGTAAACCAGACAAGGCGTCCCGGCATGACAGTTCCCAGGAGTGGATTGATCGACGACCGCGCCGGCGCCACAGGTCCCCTGGGGCACCAAGGGCGGCCCCTGGGCGG
>JACNJP010000529.1 GCA_014382465.1 Planctomycetota bacterium | reverse complement strand
CCCCCGCCCCCCCCCCCCCGGCGCCCGGGCCCCGCGCCCCCACCTCCTTGTCCCCGCGGGGGGCCCCCCGCCGCCCCACCCCCCCCGCCTGCTCCGGCCCCCCGGGGGCCACCGCGCCGCCCTCCGCCCCCCTGCCCAGCCGGGGGCCCCTGTGCGAGGACGCCGCCCCCCGGGCCCCCCCCCCCAAGCAGCCCCCCGCCAGCATCCTGACTTCGCTCTACCCGCCGACCCACAAGATGGACACCCTGTGGGCCAGCCTGTCGCCGAAGGCCCAGATCCTGCCGGAGGTCTTCCACGACGGCGGCTGGCGCACCTGCCTGATGTCGGCCAACTCCTTCCTGTCGCCGACCTTCGGCTTCGGCCGCGGCGTCGAGCGCTTCGAGGGCACGCTGGTCAACCCGGCCATGCAGCTCCTCGGGAGCGCCGTGGTCAACCGCTTCCGCCGGCTGGCGGTGCAAGAGTTCCACACCTGGGCGGCGCCCTGGAACCTGCTCCGCGACCTGAACTCCTGGTCCTTCCTCGGCCCGGAGGGCAACCCGTACCAGCACGGCATGCCGGCCGCCGACCTGCGGGACCAGTTCCTCGGCTGGCAGGCCGGGCTCGAGGGCGGCGCCCCCTGGTTCGCCTACCTCCAGTTCATGGAGCCCCACGCCCCCTATGACCCGGCGCCCGAGCACCGCCTGTTCGACAACCCGGAGTACGGCTCGACGGAGGGCGTGTGGTTCCCGGGCAGCACCGAGCTGACCTTCCTGCCGTTCCAGCGCGGGGCGGAGGCCACCGCGGAGGAGCGCCAGGCGATGATCAACAACTACGACGCCTGCATCCACGAGGTGGACGCCGCCGTGGGCCAGATCCTGGACGAGCTGGAGCGCCGCGGCGAGCTCGAGAACACCCTGGTGGTGCTGACCTCCGACCACGGCGAGGAGTTCTACGAGCACGGCGGCTGGGGTCACGGGCAGTCGCTGCACGCCGAGCTGCTGGGGGTGCCGCTGATCCTGGCCGGACCGAGGGTGCCGCGGGGAGTCCGCGTTCCGGGCCAGGTCCGGAGCGTCGACATCATGCCCACCGTGCTCCAGGCCTCCGGCCTCGAGCCGCCCGCGGGGTGCAGCGGGGAGGTCCTCGACCTGCGCGCCGAGGCCGCGGCGCGGGAGGCCTACTCGGAGGTCCAGTGGGGCGGGCATTGGGCGGTGGCCTGGCGCGACGCCGACGGCACCCTGATCCACGCCAATTTCCGCGGCGAAGACAGCCGCCAGCTCTACGCCGAGGCCGACCGCCGGGAGACCACCGACCTCGCCCCGGGAGACCCGGCCGCCGTCAGGACCCTCTCTGAACGGATGGGGGGCAAGCGCGCCGAATACTCGGCGCGGGCCCTCCAGGCGATCGAGACCTTCGTCGATGACAGCTTCAAGGACAACGCAGCCGGCTTGGGCTATGTCGACGGCGATCCGGACCAGGACGACGAATAATCCCATGAACCCGCGAACCATGCAGATCACCCGCTCCTTCCTCGCCGCCCTGCTCCTCGTGCCCGTCCTCGTGGCCCAGGACCCCGGCGCGCGCCGGCCCGGCCGCAGCGCGCCACCGCCGGTCATCGGCGAGGACCCCACGCCGCCGGCGCCGCAGCAGGAGGCGGCCCCGATCGGCGCCCAGACCCCGCCCGGGGGCCAGATCCAGCTCTTCGGCGAAGGCGTCCCCGGCGCCAGCGGCGACCCCTTCGGCGCCGGCCTGCAGGCCGACGACCCGCGCCAGCCCCGCGTTCCCGGTCCGGGCCTGGCGCCGCCCTTCGGCGCCGACCGCGCCGTGCTCCTGGTCGACGGCATCGAGCTCCGGACCGCCGAGCTCAACCAGCTGGTGGATTACTACCGCGGCTTCCGCCCGGGCTCGACCGACCTGCTGCTGCGGGACGCGGTGCGCGCGCTGGTGCCCAAGAAGGTCTGCGAGGCGGCCTACTCACGCGACCTGGCGGCCATGAGCAGCAAGATCGCGGCTGCCAAGGAGGCCGCCGAGGACGGCGCCGACTTCGCCAGGATCGCCGCCAAGTACAGCGATGACGACGAGGCGCCGACGGCCGACGCCCGCTACACCTTCGGCCGCGAGGTGGCGGTCCAGCCCTTCGACCGGCTCAGCCACAGCGGCCGGCTCGGCGAGATCCAGGGCCCCTTCCTGACCAAGTACGGCTACCACTTCCTGGAGATCCTCGAGTACCACCGCGGCGCCGAGGCCAAGGACGACCGGAGCACAGTGCGCCATGTCCTGGTGATGTACCCGGCGCTGAAGGACGCCGAGGACGCCCGTTCGCTCATCCAGCGGCGGGTGGCGGAGTGCCGCATCCAGGTCCTCCACCCGGCGGGCCGCCACCCTGTGGCGCCCGGGCTGCGCCACCGGCCTGCCGGCCGCGGACCCGGGCCACCCCCCCTGTGGCGGCCCCGGGGGCCCCCCGGGCCCGCCCGCGGCCCACCGGTCGCCCGCCGGCACCCCGACGCCCGCGGGCCCGGCCCCCC
>JACNJP010000001.1 GCA_014382465.1 Planctomycetota bacterium | reverse complement strand
CGGGCAGCCAGAGGGTGCTCGAGTAGCGCGCGTCTTCGGCGACCCAGCCGGGTGCCTCCTGCGGGGAGGGCGCGCCCTTGGCAAGGATGGCGTGGGAGACGCCGGCCGCGGCGAACACCGGCTGCCACATCTCGATGCCCTGGTGGACGTAGGGCCGCCACTTCGCCGGCACGCCGCGGCCGACGTGGAACACGATCGGCTGGACCGGGTCCGAGACCTCGGCGGCCGGGTCCTTCTTCTCGAGCCGCCAGCGGCTGATGTAGCGCACGGTCTCGACCTCGTGCTCGGCGGCGTCGTACTCCTCGAAGCTGACGCCGAAGAAGCCGACCCGGTCGTCGCGCTCGCGCGGAGTCATCGGCTCCTCGGGGAGCTGGACCATGCTGTGGTGGATCAGCGCCGTGACCTGTCCCTGGCTGGGGTCGCGGCGCGGGCCGGTGCGCGGGCCACGCGGGAAGCTGCCGGTGGTCGGCCGCTCGCTCGAGAGCTTGTAGGTCATCAGCACCTTGGTCTCGATGTTGTTCGGGAAGGACTTGAGCTCCTCGATGAAGGTCCGGCCCTTGTCGACGCTGGTGCCGTTCAGCTGCCGCTTGGCGCTGAACTCCGGCAGGTCGTCCTGGAACAGGCCGGTGACCTCGATCACCGCCCGCTGGTCCTTGCCCCAGGCCTCGACGTCGAAGGCCTGGATGATCGGCAGCATCGAGCTGGCCTCCACCGAGTGGCGCACGCTGTCGCTCTCGTCGCCGCGGATCTGGTACTTGACGTCGCGCAGCAGCACCTTGTCGCCGCGCAGCTCCCAGCGGACCACGCGGTCGCCGGCCGAGGTGCCGCCGTAGCCGAAGCCGGACTGGGTCTTCTCGACCTGGGTCACCCAGAGCATGTCCTTGCCCAAGGCCGCCTGCGGGATCTCGAAGTAGAGCTTGTCGTCGCTGCGGTGGACCAGGAATAACCCCGGGTCGCTGGTGAAGTCCTCGGTGATGACCTCGTCGTAGGACTTCATCTCGCCCTTCTTGGCGTCCTGCTTGGCGCCGGATCCGTCGCCGGCGCGCTCGCCGCCGCCGGAGGAGTCGCCGCGCCGCGGCCGGTCGGGGCGCTGGGCGGTCGCAGGGGCCGCGAGCAGCAGGGTCAGGAGCAGCAGGAAGGGGGTACGCGCACGCATGGCTGAGCAGGGGGACGAGGCTCGGGCGGAACGGGGTGATCCGCCCGGAAGGCCGAGGATAACACTGAATCGGCGCCCCGGGCGCCCCGGCTCCACCGCTCCGGCGCTCAGCCCTCGAGCAGCGCGATCATTTTTTTGCGCGCGGCCTCGCCGGGCAGCGGCCCGACTCCGCCGCGCATGTTGTCGGCGAGGTGGTGCGGCTTCGAGGTCGCCGGGATCGGGCAGGTGACGGCCGGGTGGCCGACCAGGAACTTGAGGAAGAACTGCGCCCAGCTGGCGATGCCGAAGTCGGCCGCCCAGCCGGGGAGCTCCTCGCCCTTCATGGCCGTGAACAGCCGCCCGCGCTCGAAGGGCCGCATCACCAGCACCGCGACGCCGTGGTCGAGCGCCGCCGGCAGCACCCGCTGCTCGACGGTGCGCTCGCCGAGCGAGTAGGGGATCTGGATGAAGTCGAGCAGGTCGTCGCGGATCAGCTCCTCCACCTTCGGGTAGTCGCGCATCTCGGTGACGCCGAGGTAGCGGATCCGGCCCTCTTCTTTCCAGCTCCGCAGGGTGGCGAGCTGCACCTCCAGGCCGACCAGGTTGTGGACCTGCATCAGGTCGAAGCGCGGCGTCCCCATGAGCTGCTGCGACTCCTCCATCTGCCGGATGCCGGCCTCCTTGCCCTGGTCGGTCCAGACCTTGGTGGCGTAGAACACGTCGCTCCGGCCGAGCCGGCCGAGCAGCTCGCCGACCGCCGCCTCGGCCTTGCCGTACATCGGCGAGGAGTCGATCAGGGTGCCGCCGTGAGCGAGGAAGCCCGACAGGACCTGGAGCAGCTCCGCGTTCTCACCGGTGGGATCGACGTCGAGCGTGCGCGAGGTGCCCAGGCCGATCATCGGCAGCAGCTCACCGGTCTTCGGAATGCGCTTGCGGCCGACCGCTTCGATCGCCAGACCGGCGCCGTCCTGGCCGCCGAAGGTGCGGGCGCCGAGCGGCGCCAGAGGCAGGCCGAGCGCGCCGACGGCGGCTCCGCCCAGGAAGGAACGGCGGCTGGTGGACATGGGGCGAGCATAACTCGGATCACGGGGTTCGCGACTAACCGGCGGTCTCGGCCAGCGGAGAATCGGCGGCGAAATCGGCGGGAGGACCCTGGGTCGGAGGCTGGGGGACAGCCGGCCCGGCCTCGGGGGCAGAGGCCCCGGACCAACTGCGCCCGCCAAGCTGGGGCGCCGACTGCGCCCCCCCGGCTCGAAGACGAGCCCCTAGCACCCATGTGCCGATCGATGAGCTCCCCGCGCACAACCTTCGTCAGGACGTCTGCGGGGTTGTGTGTGCGCGGGTGCTTTACCAATGCAAAGTCCCCGG
>JACNJP010000283.1 GCA_014382465.1 Planctomycetota bacterium | reverse complement strand
GGCCGACGTGGCGGGAGAGGGTGGGTGCGCGGCGCACGACTGGAGGAGGGCGGGGGGGGGCGCGGGCCCGGCGCGGGGGGCGGCGCTGGGCAGGGGGGCGGTGGCGAAGCGGTCGGGCCCCCCGCCACTCGGTCTGCGAAGGCAGACCACCGGGGTCGTGGCGCACGTTCATCTTCAGCCGCACCGACGCGGTCAGCGCCCGACCGATCGGCAGGTCGATGACCCCCGCCTCCTCGGCCATCTCCCCCACCACCAGCGCCAGGTAGGTCTTCTGCACCGTGCGCGCCTCGAACTGCCGGCCGATGCGCGTCCGCGCCAGCTGGTCCTTGGCCGCCAGCACCACGCCGCTGGTCTCGCGGTCGAGCCGGTGGCACAAGGTCGGGACGTCATCGGTGTCGCCGTGCATCGCGCGGTGGCGCTCGTGGACCAGGTGGATCAGCGAGCCCGTCAGGTGCCCCTTCGACGGATGCACGCTGATGCCCGGCGGCTTGTTCACCGCCACCACCGAGTCGTCCTCGTAGATCACCTCGAGGCCGTCGAACTCGACCACCGGCCGCGGCGCGCCCTCGGCCGCCTGCGGCGCCGGCGTCCGCAGCACCACCTCCTGGCCCCAGCGCAGCTTCAGCCCGCGCTTCATCGCCGCCACCGGCGCCCGCTGCGGGTCCTTGCCGGGCAGCACCTCGACCCAGCCCTCCTCGATGAACTTGCGCACGCCCTCGCGCGAGTGCCAGCTCACGCGGGCCGCCAGGAAGGCGTCCAGCCGCTGGCCGTGCTCGGGCTCACCGACCTCGAAGACCTGCTCGATGTAGGGCAGGCTGAGATCGCGCTGGCCGCGGCGCTTCTTGCGGTCCGGTCGGCGGGGCATGGGCCTGGAAACGAGGCGGGCCCCGGCGCGGACAGCGCCGAGGCCCGGGAGGAGGCCTACGCCACCCTAGAATCGGGCGTGCCGGCGCATGCGTTCCGCCTTGCGGATGACGCGGATGCGCTCGAGCTTGGCCTTTCGACGAGCGGTGGTCGGCTTCTCGAAGAAGGACTTGGCCTTGGCGGCCTTGAAGATGCCGCTGTAGTTGCACTGACGCTTGAAGCGCCGGATGGCCGCTTCGAGCGACTCGTTCGGTCGGATCTGGACTTTCACCACTAGCTAAGATTGGGTTTCCGCGGCCTTTGCGTCCCTTCCCGAAGTTCGGGCCGAGTCCGTAAAGGGCCGAATAGTCTAGCCTTTGGGTGCGGATCCGTCCACCCGGCACCCTGACGACCCTCTTGCCGCGCCCCTTCGCCCCCGAAACCGCCCATGACCTGCTCGAAGGGCAGGTGGCGAACGTGGTCTATGTCAGCGAGGAGTCCGGCTTCGCGGTGGTGTCCCTGATCACCAGCGACGGCCCGCAGACGGCCGCCGGCTCGATCGCCCCGGTCCACGAGGGCGAGGTCCTGCGGCTGCACGGCCGCTGGGACACCCACCCCAAGTTCGGCCGCCAGTTCAAGGCCCAGTGGTCGGAGCACGCCTCCCCGACCACCCGGGACGGCCTGGAGCGCTATTTGGGCAGCGGCGCCTTCCCCGGCATCGGCCCGGACCTGGCCCGGCGGCTGGTCGGGCACTTCGGCGACGGCGCGCTGGAGGCGCTCGCGGCCGGCCCGGAGCGGCTTCAGGAGGTCAAGGGCATCGGCCCCAAGCGGGCGGCGGCGCTGGCGGAGTCCTTCCAGGACGGCCACGAGCGCCACCGGGTGCTGGCCGAGCTACGCGGCTCCGGGCTCAACGGCGCCCAGGCGCGCGCCCTCTACGAGCGCTGGGGCGCCGGGGCGATCGGGCGGGTCGAGGCCGACCCCTACGCCCTGATCGAGCAGCTCCGCGGGGTCGGATTCGAGACCGCCGAGCGGCTGGCCAAGGGCCTGGGCATCCCGCGCGACTCGGTGGTGCGCGGGCGCGGGGTGATCGCCCACCTGCTGAGGCAGGGGGCCAAGGAGGGGCACGTCTGCCTGCCCCAGCAGGAGCTCTCGGACAAGCTCGAGGGCTTGGGTTTGGGGGCGGAAACGGTGGCCGAGGCGGCCTCCGGGCTGGTCGAAGCCGAGCGCCTCGTGATCGAGGAGCCGGACCCGGTCTGGTACCTGTCCGGCCTGTGGATGGACGAGACCGGGGTCGCCGAGCACCTGGGGCGGCTGCTGGCGGCCGACCTGGCCCCGGCGGCCACCCCCGATCAGGCCTTGGCGGCGATGCGTCGGACCGCCTTCCAGCCCGACCCCGGCCAGCGCCGGGCGATCGAGATGGCCCTGCGCGAGCCCTTCGCCGTGCTCACCGGCGGCCCCGGCACCGGCAAGACCACCACCCTGCGGCTGCTGCTCGAGATCCTCGAGAGCGCCGGCGTCGACCCGGTGCGGCTGGCCAGCCCGACCGGCCGGGCCGCCAAGCGGCTGCCGGAGGCCACGGGCCGCCACGCCTAGCCCGGCCACCGCCTGCCCGGCGTCCACCCCACCGCCGGCCAGTTCCGGCCCGCGCGAGACGACCCGG
>JACNJP010000254.1 GCA_014382465.1 Planctomycetota bacterium | reverse complement strand
ACGCCGGCGCCGTCCTCACCGGCGCCACCACCCTCGCCCAGACCGGCGCCGCCCTCCACCGCCAGGTCCTCGCCACCGCCGCCGGCCGCCCCACCGCCTCCGAGTCCCTAGGCCACCAGGAATTCATCCTGACCTACAAGTCCTTCACCCCCCTAGGCCCCGGCTGCCTGCCCAATTAGGGGTCGTACGTCGATTGTTATTGGACGTCGTACCCCGAATATCAACTGACGTCTGACCCCGGTTGGGTCTGCACTTCGCGAGAGAAGCGGAGGACGGATTCGAAGACGCGGGCGACGGCGGCGGGGTCGAGGTGGTGGGCTTCGGCCCATTGGCGGCGGGCTTGGAGCAGGGCGCGCTCGCGGCTGGGGTCGCGGACGCCGTGGCCGTGCTCGGCCTTGATGCAGCCGGCGCGGCGGGCGAGCAGGGCGCGGCGGGCCAGGAGCTCGACCAGCTCGGCGTCGAGCTCGTCGATGAGCTCCCGGGTCTGCTTGAGCTCGGGCGCCCGCTCCCCCAGCTCCGGGATCGGGAACAGCTCGGCGCCGTCCTCCCGGTCCGGCTCGACCGCCTCGAGCTGGGCGTGGACGCCGCCGAGCGCCTCGAGCAGCTTCTGGCGCGCCTCGGCGGCGTAGGGGTTGGCGCGCTCGATGGCCAGGAACAGGTGGCTGGCGTCGGAGCGCACCGAGTCGATGGTCCGCCGCATGGCCTGGAAGGACGGCGGCGTGAAGGCCAGCCGGTCGAGCTCGCCGAGGTCCAGCATCCCCTTGGCGACGAAGAACGCCAGCGCGTGCGAGTAGGCCATGCTGCGGTCGTGGACCTCGGCCTCCTGCACCAGGACCTGGCAGCCGAGCGACTCCCAGAATCGCCGCGCGCGGTCGGCCGCCCCGGGGTGGAGCGGATTGGGGCACACCACCGTCCGCAGCGGCCGCTCGCCCAGCGCCAGCGCCGACGGCCCGAACAGCGGGTGGGTGCCGGCCCAGGCCACCCGGTCCCCCAGCAGCTCGGCCAGGTCGCGGTTCGGCCCGGCCTGCACACTGCAGACGTGCAGCACCAGCTGATCCGGCCGCAGCGCCGGGCTCAGCGGCCCGATCGCCGCCCGCACCCGGAACACCGGCACCGCCAGCACCAGCACCTCGGCGAAGGCCGCCAGCTCCGCCTCCGACCCGGCCGCCAGGGTGTCCGGCACCGACGCCAGCGGATCCCAGGCCCGCACCGGGCAGCCGGCATCGCGCGCCAGCTCGGCCAGGGCGGCGCCGAAGCGGCCGTATCCGAGGATCCCGAGCCGGCGGCTCATTCCTCCTCGGCGCCCGCCTCGGCGAGCCATGGATTCTCCGCCAGGATGGCCGCCGACGCCGGGTGCCAGCGCGTCTCCTGGTCGAGCGTGATCGACCGGATCCCGCCGCGCCCGCCGCCGTCCACGGGCTCCTCGACCACGAAGCTGCGGTTGAAGAGGTCGAAGCCACGGGCCATCACGCCCTCGTCCTGGTGCGGCAGGCCGAAGCAGTGCCCGAGCTCGTGCAGGGTGGCACCGAGGGTGGTGGCGTAGTTGGCCCAGAAGCTGCCGCGGAAGCAGCTGTCGTCGCGGACGTGCTCCGCCGGCACCGGCCGGGCGTCGCCGAAGCGCGCCGGCACCTGCGCCAGGCTCTCCGCCCACGAGTGGAGCTGCGCCGAACCGAACAGCGCCAGCCGGCCGCCGCCGAGCGCGGTGTGGCCGGTGTAGCTCTCGGCCTCCGCGTCCCAGTGCGAGAAGGCCATCAGCACGACGTCGATGGTCGACTCGCGCTCCGCCAGGCCTTCGAGCTCGGCGTAGAAGTGGTCCCACAAGGCGTAGCCATCCATCCCAGCCAGCTCGGCGGCGCTCTTGCTCGACCGCACCACCTCCACCGCCGGCGCGCCGTCCGGGCCCGCGAGGACGCGGAAGGTCCGCCGCCCGTGCCCGGCCTGGCACAGCTTCTCGGCGGTGAAGCTCTGCATCAGCCGCGCGCCGAGCGCGATCCGCCGCCGGGCGCTCTCGACCCCGTTCGGTTCGCCGGGCGGGGCGTCGAAGCGGCCCTCGCCGTCGGCCGCCAGCGCGTAGACGAAGCGCACCGCGCGCTCCTGCCGGAGCGGCCGGCAGACCAGCCGGAGCCGCCGCTCCTCGCCGCCGGAGCGCAGCAGCAGCTCGTTGACGCCCGGCTCCAGCTCGGCCAAGGCCTTGAAGCGGCCCTCCCGGACCGGGAAGAAGCCGCTCTCGCCGCGCAGGACCAGCTCGAGCTCCTCGCCCGCCGCGCCCTCGCCCGGCAGCACCAGCAGGTCGTAGGGCAGGACCTCCCCGTCTTCGAAACCGGGCGTCCGCAAGGCCGCCCCGGCCGGGTCCTGGGCCAGGATCCCGAGCAGCAGCAGCCAGGCGGCGGCCACGCTCAGACCACGCCCTGCTCGCGCACGGCGCGGCGGAAGCGCGCCGGGGTGGTGTTCAGCCGCCGGCGGAACACCGCGCCGAGGTACTCCTGGTGGCGGAAGCCGCAGCG
>JACNJP010000225.1 GCA_014382465.1 Planctomycetota bacterium | reverse complement strand
CCAGCGCGGCCCCCGTGACCCAGGTGAAGCCGGTGACGATGCCCTCGGCCGTCAGCGTCGGATCGGCGCCCAGCAGCAGGGTGGCGAGCAGCGCCAGCCAGGTCAGCGACAGGAAGTGCCAGTAGACCGCCAGGTTTCGCGGGCCCTCGTGGGCGGCGGCGCCGTAGCGCTCCCGGCGGGCGCGTCTCAGGACCACGGCGTGGAACACCAGCCCGCCGATCACGTGGAGCGCGTGCAGCCCCGTCAGCAGGTAGAAATTGAAGGCGTAGAGCGACTTCGCGCCCGGCGGCAGGTGCGCCGCGATCAGCTCCTGCCAGTTCCAGGCCTGCGCCAGGAGGAACAGGACCGCCAGGCCGAAGGCGAGCTTGAGCGCGGTCACCCCGGCGTCGGCGGCGCCGCGGTCGAAGAGCCGGGCGCCGCGCTCGGCCGCAGCGCTCAGGAGCGCCAGCGCCGCGGTCCCGGCCCAGACGCCGAGCGGGACGCGGAAGCCCTCCTCCACGCCGGTCCAGCCCTCGACGTCGCCGCGCACCACCCAGAAGCTGGCGATGGCGCTGGCGAACAGCACCGCCAGCGAGATCACCAGCAGCTTCATCCCGAGGGCGCCGGCGCCCGCGACGGGCTCGATCCGGCTCGCCTCGGGCCGCTTCATTCGCCGCCGTGTTCGACCGCCGCCGGCTCCGTGCCCGGCGCCTCGCCCGGCGTCGCGAGCGGATTCTCGGCCTGGTAGCGGTTGATGTCGCCCTGGTAGGCGCCGACGTCGGTGGCGGCGAGCGCCAGGAACAGGCCGACGAACAGGATCGAGATCAGGAACACCAGGCCGTTGAAGGGCCGGTCCCACTTCAAGTGCATGAAGATCATCGCCACCAGGGTGGCCTTGATCGTGGCGATGATCATCGCCACCGCCAGGTCGAGGCCCATCAGGTCCATCTTGCCGGTGGCGACCGTCAACGCCGTCAGCGCCAGCAGGGCGGCGAAGGTGCCCAGCAGCAGCTTCGGCGGCAGGACGTGGCCGAGGCCGTGGTCGGCGGCGTGGGTCGTGTCGTGCGGGTCGGCCATGGCTAGCTGATGAGGTAGAGCAGCGGGAACAGGAAGATCCAGATCAGGTCGACCAGGTGCCAGTAGAGGGCCCCGAGGTCGACCGCGGTGAAGTTGGCTGGGCCGAATTCGTTCCGCGAGGCCCGCCACAGCAGCCACAGCATCAGCCCGATGCCGATCAGCACGTGGATGCCGTGCAGGCCGGTGAGGCAGAAGTAGATGCCGAAGAAGATGCCGACCTGGCGCCTGAACTCGGGCTGGAGCGGCTCGACCTGCGGCCAGTAGGACTAGTGGCCGTCGTGCTCCAGCTTGAGCTCGGGCAGCACGTCCTTGGAATCGGCCTTGAACATCGAGTGCTCGGCGCCGCCCCACAGCAGGCCGGTCTGGTACTTGTGGCTGTACTCCTGGTACTTGATGCCCATGAAGCCGCAGGCGCACAGCACCGTGACCAGCAGGTTGATCATGATGCCCTTCTTGTCGCCGAGCTGGGCGCAGCGCACCGCCCAGGCGGCCGTCAGCGAGCTCAGCAGCAGCACCACCGTGTTGATCGCGCCGAGCTTGGTGTCGAGGAACTGCGAGGCGAACTCGAAGGCGTCGGCGTGGCTGGCGCGGTAGACGGTGTAGGCGACGAACAGGACGCTGAAGAACATCACCTCCGTGAGGAGGAAGGTCCACATCCCGAACTTGGCGGTGTCGAACTGCTGCTCGACGGTCTCGAAGTGGTGGGCGAGCTGCGGCGGGTGCTCGGCGCCGCCGGCGGGTGCTTCGGCTTGGTGGCTCATGCGTGGGCATCCTCGGCGTTCGGGTCGACCAGCGGGATGAGCGGGTCAGCCGGGTGCGGGTTGACCGGGACGTAGCCGTCGACGTTCTCGTCGTAGCGGACGATCTCCATGTCGTAGGGGTCGCCGACGGCCGGCGCGAAGTCGAAGTTGTGCGGCTTCGGCGGCGAGGCGGTCATCCACTCGAGGGTGGCGGAGCCCCACGGGTTGGCCGGCGCCTTGCGGCCGCCCGTCAGCGACTGCAGCAGCGTCACCAGGCTCCACACCAGGCCGAAGCCGAGCACCACCGCGCCGATGGTCGAGAGCTGGTTGTACGGCTGGTACATCGGGTGGTAGTCCCAGTAGCGCCGCGGCATGCCCTGGGTCCCGGCCAGGAACTGCGGGATGAAGGTCAGGTTGAAGCCGATGAAGCTGATGACGCAGGCGATCCGCGCCGGGCCCTCCTTGTACATCACCCCGAACATCTTCGGCCACCAGTAGTGGATGCCGGCGAGGAAGCTGAACAGCGCGCTGCCGACCATCACGAAATGGAAGTGCGCCACCACGAAGTAGGTGTCGTGGAGGTGGATGTCGGTCGACAGCGTGGCCAGGAACAGGCCGGTGAGGCCGCCGATGCCGAACAGCCAGATCACCGACAGCGCGTAGATCATCGGCGTGTCGAGGCTGATCGAGCCCTTGTACATCGTCGTGACCCAGTTGAAGACCTTGATCGCCGAGGGGATCGCCACCGAGAAGGTCAGGGCCGAGAAGATCACCGAGGCCAGCTGCGACTGGCCGCTGACGAACATGTGGTGGCCCCAGACGATGAAGCTGAAGATCGCGATGGCGATCGACGAGTAGGCGATGAAGCGGTAGCCGAAGATGTGCTTGCGGCTGAAGGTGGCGAAGCACTCCGACAGCACGCCCATCGCCGGCAGGATCATCACGTAGACCGCCGGGTGGCTGTAGAACCAGAACAGGTGCTGGAACAGCACCGGGTCGCCGCCGAGCGCCGGGTTGAAGATGCCGACCTCCATGATGCGCTCGACCGCGATCAGCATCAGCGCCAGGCCGAGCACCGGGGTCGCCAGGATCTGGATGATCGAGGTGGCGTAGAGCGCCCACAGGAACAGCGGCATGCGGAACCAGCCCATGCCCTCGGGCCGCATCTTGTGGATCGTGACGATGAAGTTCAGCCCGGTGAAGATCGAGCTGAAGCCGAGCACGAAGGCGCCGAAGACCGCCATCACCACGCTGGTCTCGGTGGTGGTGCTGTAGGGGGCGTAGAAGGTCCAGCCGGTGTCGATGCCGCCGGTCACGATCGAGACCACCAGCAGGGCGGCGCCGGTCAGGTACAGGTGGTAGCTGAGCCGGTTGATCCTGGGGAAGGCGACGTCCTTGGCCCCCAGCATCATCGGCAGCACGAAATTGCCGAGCGCCGCCGGGATGCTCGGGATGATCACGAGGAAGATCATGATCGCCCCGTGGAGGGTGAAGAACTGGTTGTAGAGGTCCTGGCTGATCAGGGCCTTGGCCGGATCGCCCAGGTTCGGCGCCCACAGCTCGGCGCGGATCAGCATCGCCAGGATGCCGCCCACGACCATCGCGCCGACGATCGACCACATGTACATCAGGCCGATGCGCTTGTGGTCGAGGGTCCCGAGCCAGGACCAGAGGCCCTTCTGGCAGTTGAGGTAGTTGACCGAGGGGTCGTGCGCGTGGGTCATGGCTAGCTCCCTCCTACTCCTGTTCCTGCTCCGGCGCCTCGCCCGGCGCCTGGGCCTGCTCGGCTGCCCCGTCGGCGCTCAGGCTCTTGATGAACTCGATGAACCCGACCAGCTCGCTCGCCTCGATCTTGATCGGCCCGTTCTTGAAGTCCGGCATGGTCGGGCTGTAGTCCTTGGTGACCCTGGCGGTGGGCTCCATGATCGCCTCGCGGAGGTAGGCCTCGTCGGCGATCGCGGTGCCGCCGCCCTCGAACTCGCGCGGGGAGCCGTACAGGTCCTTGAAGGACGGCCCGACCAGCCTGGCGCCGTCCAGGGTGTGGCAGGTATTGCAGCCCTTCCGGGTGTAGAGCAGCGCGCCGAGCTCCACCGGGGTCAGGTCGCCGAGGTCGGTCTGCTCCTTGACCCACTCGTCGAAGCCGGCCCGGTCGGCGTGGATGACGACGCTCGCGCCCATCATCGAGTGCTGCTGGCCGCAGTACTCGGCGCAGAACAGGTTGTAGGTGCCGGGCCGGTTGGACTCGAACCAGGCCTCGGTGTAGCGCCCGGGCACGGCGTCCATCTTGACCCGGAAGGCCGGGATGTAGACCGAGTGCAGCACATCGGTGGAGCCGATCACCAGCTTCACCGCGCGGCCCACCGGCGCATGCAGCTCGTTGCTGACGAAGCCCTCGGGGTAGGCGAAGCTCCAGGACCACTTCTGGCCGGTGACGTAGACCGTGTAGGCGCCGGCCGGGGCCGTGCGGCGGTCGACGTAGCCGGTCATGCCGATCCAGAACAGGTAGCAGACGATCAGCGTCGGGATGATCGTCCACACCAATTCGATCTTGGTGTTGTGGCTCGGCGACTTCTCGACCGGCTCGCCCTTGGCGCGGCGGCGGTAGCGGATCGCGAAGTAGACCGCGGCGACGTTGATCAGGGCGAAGAAGAAGGCCGAGATCCAGAAGATCAGGAAGAACACGCTGTCGTGCTCCGCCGCCGCCTCGGTCGCCTGCGGGGGGAAGAAGGTGCCGCCGTCCTGGGCGCCCTGGAGGGCGGCCATCGCTGCGGAGGGGAGTGCGAACGGACTCATGCTTCTGGGTTCTCCCGGTTGCGGCTTTCCTGCCGGAAGAGCTTCAGGAGGAAGCCGCCGAGCGCGACCACCAGAACCGCACCGAACACCTGGGTCAGGTTGCGGACGGCCGGGGCGTAGCTGCCCTCGGCCGGGTCGTACTGGAAGCAGTAGAGGAGGATCTTGTCGGTCGTGGAACGGAGCTCGCCGGCGGCGGTCTCCGCCAGCGAGAGCTGGAGGGTGCGCGGCTCGTAGCGGACGCCGTAGAGGTAGCGGGCCACCCGGCCGGCGGGCGTCAGCAGGAACAGCGCCGCGACGTGGGCGAATTCCCCGGTGACCGGGACGAACACGTACTGGAAGCCGACCGCGTCGGCGAGCGCGCGGATCGAGGCCTCGTCGCCGGTGAGGAAGCTCCAGTCGGCCCCGTCGCGGCCGTAGTCGGCGAGGTAGCGGCCGCGGGTGGCGGCGGCGGTCTGCGGCGACTCCTCGGGGTCGATGCTGACGGTGACGACGCGGAAGTCGCGGCCGGGGTCCCGCTCGACCGCGCGCAGCGACTCGACCAGGCCGTCGAGCTGGGCGCTGCAGAGCTGCGGGCAGCCGCTGTAGTTCATGGTCAGGAGCACCGGGCGGCCGTCACCCGGGAAGAGCTCGCCGAGGCGCGTCGGCGCGCCCTCGTGGTCCAGGAAGCCGAGCTCCAGCGGCACCTGGGCGCCGAGGCGCTCCTCGATGCCGATCCTGGCGTCGGCGGGCAGCGGGCCGGGCGCCTGCAGCGCCGGGGCGGCCGCCGCCAGCGCCCCCCACAGCAGACCGGCGACGGTCGGCTGGGCCAGGGCGCGGAGGGAGGTGCTCATGCCCCGCGGTCTAGTCGTGCTCGCTGACGACCCGGCTCATGGCGGCCTCGATGCCGCTCAGGTCGGCGCGCTGGGCCGCCCGCAGCTCGGTGACCGGCGAGACGTCGCGCGCCAGGCGCTTGGCCTCGGTCTGCTGCTGGGTCGTGATGTGGAAGGCGGCGGCGGCGAGGTAGGCCACCACCAGCGTGATGATCGAGCCGGACACGGCGATGGTCAGCAGGCCGGGCGAGTCGGGACGGTCGGGTTGGACGGTCATGGCGGATCAGACGTTCTTGAACGCGAGGCACTCGGCCAGCAGCGGGTCGTTGACCGGGATCAGCGGCCGGTCGCCGGCGATGCGGCACAGGCCGGCCACGTAGAGGCCGACGATGCCGACGCTGGTGGCGACGTCGCACAGGCCGAAGTGCAGGGCCTGGCTGTCGAGCGCCGGCATGACCAGCCAGTAGAGGTCGACCCAGTGCATCACCAGCATGTAGGCGGCCCAGAAGCCGAGCACCATGACGCGGCGCTTGGTGTGGCGGCTCAGCAGCGCGGCGAAGGGGATGATGAAGTGCCCGACCACCAGCAGCCAGGACACCGGCATCCAGGCCTCGGTCTGGCGGTGGGCGAACCACAGCGTCTCCTCGGGGATGTTCGCGTACCAGATCAGCATGTACTGGCTGAAGGCGATGTAGCCCCAGAAGAACACGAAGGCGAACAGGAACTTGCCGAGGTCGTGGTAGTGGTCGACCGTGATCGCGTGCTGCAGCCGGCCGGTGCGCTGCATGAACAGCGCCGTCAAGATCAGCCAGGAGAAGATCGCGATCAGCGAGCCGGAGAAGAAGTAGACGCCGAAAATGGTGCTGAACCAGGCCGGGTCGAGCGACATCAGCAGGTCGAAGGCCGCCGCCGTGAGCGACAGCGCGAAGACGATCATGCCCAGCGCGCTCCACTTCTTCGCCTTGAGCGTCGGCTCGTAGCTGTCGGTCAGGTCCTGCTGGAGGGACTTGCGCACGAAGTAGGTGCCCATGAAGCCCCAGACGGCGAAGTAGCCCAGCATCCGGACCGCGAAGAAGCCGGGGTTGAGCCAGCCGACCTTCTTGGTGACCAGCGCGGCGTCCTCGCCCAGCGGCTGGATCCACGGCCACAGCAGGCCGCCGTGCTCCTCGAGCCCGGCGTCGGTGAACAGCGGGTAGAGCAGCGGCAGGCCGAGCACGCCGACCCACGGCAGGCTGACGATGGTGAACTCCGCCAGCCGCCGCACCGTGACGCTCCAGTGGGCGTTGGTCAGGTGCTGGATGAGGACGAAGAACATGCCGCCCAGCGCGACGCTCAGGACGAAGGCGTAGCCGACCAGGTAGGCGTGGAAGAAGTGCCGCAGCTCGTCGCCGTCGGCGATGCCGAGGCCCAGGCCGACGGCCAGGGCGGCCAGCCCGATCAGCAGGAAGCGGTTGCCGAAGCGGCGGCTGAGGCCGGCGTCGTGGAGGTTGTCGTGGGCGAGGAGCCGGGAGGCTTGGGGCGTCATCTACTCGTCCTCCGACGGGGCGGCCTGGGCGCTCTGGAGCGCCTCCATGTAGAGGGCGATGGCCCAGCGGTCGCGCGGCCGGAGCTGCTGGGCGTAGCTCGGCATGTTGTTCTTGCCCAGGGTGATGGTCTCGAAGATCTGGCCCGGAGGCTGGTCGAGCACCACCTGGCTGGTGAGGTCGGTCGGCGGCGTCCAGGCGGCCTTGCCCTGCTCCTGCAGGGCCAGCGCCCGCCGGCTGACGACGCTGTCTCCCTTGCCGTTGAGGCCGTGGCAGGTGGCGCAGTAGATGTCGAAGCGCTCGCGGCCGCGGGCCATCAGGCCGGCGTCGACCGCCACCGGGAAGCCGGCGACGTAGCTGCCGTCGGCGTTCCTGCCGGTGACCTGCGGCGAGCTGATGTCGAGCTCGCCGCGGGCGACGGTGCCGGCGGAGTCGGGCCGCATCGCCCGGCCGTCGGCGAACAGCTGGCTGGTCTGCTGGGCCTTGTACTTCTCCTGGAAGTCCATGTTGCCCACCAGGTGGATCTGCGGCGTCGAGGACTCGGAGAAGCGGGCGTTGGCGATCATCGCCACCGGCAGCAGCGCCAGGCTGGTCATGACCCAGGCCAGGCCCTTGAGCGGCCGCGGCAGGCCCTCGGGCTCGTCCGGCATCGGCACCGCCTCCAGCGCGGTGCAGCCGAGCCCCCCGAGCCAGTCGGAGGTGCGCGGGCCGAAGTTGGGGTCGCGGCCCTCGATCACCAGGTAGAAGCGGTCGGAGGTGGCGCGGCTGAAGCGCTCGACCCGGAACAGCGGGTGGAACCACTTCGGCAGGTTGTTGAGCGCCAGCATGCCGACGAAGGCGCCGAAGCTGGCCAGCAGGATGGTCAGCTCGTAGGCCACCGGCACCGCCCCAGGCAGGCCGAACATCGGCTTGCCGGAGATGGCGTAGCTGTAGTCGACGTCGTTCATCCACCACTGCATCAGGAAGCCGCTCGACAGGCCGACCAGGCCGGCGGCCAGCACGATCCAGGGCAGGATGGTCGGCCGCACGCCCATGGCGTCGTCGAGGCCGTGCACCGGGAACGGCGTGTGGGCGTCGAAGCGGGTGTAGCCGGCCTCGCGCACCTGCTTGGCGGCGTCGACCAGGTCGTCGACGTTGTCGAACTCGGCGAGCACGCCGTAGAGCCTGGCGTCGGCGGTCATCACTCGCCCTCCTCGCCGTGGTGGCGGTGGCCTGGGTGGGCCTCGGGCAGCACCAGCTTCACCTCGGCCATGGCGACGGTCGGCAGGAAGCGGCAGAACAGCAGGAAGAAGGTGAAGAACAGGCCGAAGCTGCCGAGGAAGACCAGGGCGTCGAACAGGGTCGGCGTGAAGTAGTGCCAGCTCGACGGCAGGAAGTCGCGGCTCGAGGAGGTCACGGTGATGACGAAGCGCTCGAACCACATGCCGACGTTGACGAAGGCGGCGATGATGAACATGACCACCAGGTTGGTGCGCATCTTCTTGAACCAGAAGATCTGCGGCAGGATGACGTTGCAGGTCACCATGGTCCAGTAGGCCCAGGCGTAATTACCGAGCGCGCGGTTGACGAACACGAAGCCCTCGTACTGGTTGCCGCTGTACCAGGCGATGAAGAACTCGGCGGCGTAGGCGTAGCCGACCATCATGCTGGTCGCCATGATCACCTTGCACATGTTCTCCAGGTGGCGCATCGTCACCAGGTTCTTCAGGCCGAAGAACTGGCGCGCCGGCACCATCAGGGTGATCACCATGGCGAAGCCGGAGAAGATCGCGCCGGCCACGAAGTAGGGCGGGAAGATGGTCGTGTGCCAGCCCGGGAGCTGGGCCACCGCGAAGTCGAAGGACACCACCGAGTGCACCGACAGCACCAGCGGCGTCGCCAGCGCGGCCAGCAGCAGGTAGGCGCGCTCGTAGCGGTGCCAGGCGCGGTTGGAGCCGGTCCAGCCCAGGGCGAAGATGCCGTAGAGCAGCCGCGGCAGCTTCTTGGTGGCGCGGTCCCGCAGCGTCGCCAGGTCGGGGATCATGCCCATGAACCAGAACAGCGCCGAGACCGTGGCGTAGGTCGAGACGGCGAACACGTCCCACAGCAGCGGGCTGCGGAAGTTGGGCCACATCGACATCTGGTTGGGGATCGGGAACAGCCAGTAGGCCAGCCACGGGCGGCCGACGTGGATCGCCGGGAACAGGCCGGCGCACATCACCGCGAAGATCGTCATGGCCTCGGCGAAGCGGTTGATCGAGGTCCGCCACTGCTGCCGGAACAGGAACAGCACCGCCGAGATCAGCGTGCCGGCGTGGCCGATGCCGACCCAGAACACGAAGTTCACGATCGGCCAGCCCCAGGCCACCGGCTGGTTGTTGCCCCAGATGCCGATGCCCTCCCAGAACAGGTAGCCGAGCATCACCAGGAGCATGCCGAGGATCGACACCGAGACGCCGAAGGCGATGTACCAGCCCCGCGGCGGCTTGTACTCGGCCACCCGCGCGACCGTGTTGGTGATCGAGCTGAAGTCCTCCCCGCCCTGGATCAGGTTCGGCGGCCGGATGGCCTCGGGGAGATCGTGCGCGCCAGCCGGGCTAGCCATGGTGGACCTCCTCCCCGGCGTGGGCCGCCGGAGCGGCGCCGGCCAGGCGCGGGTGCGGGTTGCGGACCCGCGCCAGGTAGCGGGTGCGGGTCTTCAGGTTCAGCTCGCTGAGCATCTCGTAGGCGCGGCCGGTCTCCTGGAGCTTCGCCACCCGGCTGCCGGGGTCGTTGAGGTCGCCGAAGACGATCGCCCCGGTGGGGCAGACCTGCTGGCAGGCGGTGACCACCTCGTCACCGCCGACCTCGCGGTCGCCGACGCGGGCGTCGTGCTTGACGGCGGCGATCCGCTGCACGCAGAAGGAACACTTCTCCATGACGCCGCGGAAGCGCACCGTCACCTCCGGGTTCTTCGCCATCCACCGCACCTCGTTGTCCGGACCCTTGAGGTCCTCGTTGAGGTTGAAGTAGTTGAAGCGGCGGACCTTGAAGGGGCAGTTGTTGGAGCAGTAGCGGGTGCCGACGCAGCGGTTGTAGATCATGTCGTTCAGACCCTCGCTGCTGTGGGTCGTCGCGGCCACCGGGCACACCTGCTCGCACGGGGCCATCTCGCAGTGCTGGCAGGCCATCGGCTGGCTGACCACCTCGGGGTTGTCCGGCTCGCCCTTGAAGTAGCGGTCGATCCGGATCCACTGCATCTCGCGGCCGCGCAGCACCTGCTCCTTGCCGACCACCGAGATGTTGTTCTCGCTCTGGCAGGCGATGGTGCAGGCGTTGCAGCCGATGCACTGGTTGAGGTCGATCGACATCCCCCACTTGCGCCCCTCCTCATAGGTGCGCTCCGGCCACAGCGACTCCTGCGGCGGGTGGTGCACCATGTGCTTGGCGAAGTCGGGGTGCTTCTTGTACTCCTCCAGGTCAGCCTCGCGGACGACCTGGCCCATGCGCTCGTCACGGCCCTCCTGGCCGATCACGTCGATCTGGTGGTGGTCCTGCATCGTCGCCAGCTCGAAGCTGGTGCCGAGCGGCGTCAGCTTGACGCCGGTGGCCAGGTAGGGGGCCTGGCTGCCGCGCAGGGAGTAGGTGTCGAAGCCGACCGGGGCGACGCCGTCGCTCACCAGGCCGCCGACGTGGCCGGCGGCGGTGCGGCCGTAGCCCAGGGCGACGGCCAGCGAACCGGGCGCCTGGCCCGGCATGACGTAGGCCGGCAGCCGCAGCCTCCGGCCGCCGACCTCCAGCTCGACCAGGGTGGCGTGCTCCACCCCCAGGGCTTCGGCGGTCGCCACCCCGATCAGAACCGCGTTGTCCCACACCAGGGTGGTCAGCGGATCCGGAAGCTCCTGGAGCCAGCCGCTGTTGGCGAAGCGGCCGTCGTGGAGGGTGCTGTCGGCGTGGAAGGTCAGCTCCAGCTCGCCGTTGGCCACCTCGGCGCGGGTCTGGGTGGCGCGGAGCTGCGGCGCCGGCAGGCTGCCGCCGCGCACCGCCACCCCGGCCGGCCGGCTGTCGCGCTGCAGGCCGTCGTGCAGCATGGTGCGCCAGGCGCCGTCGTCGACCTGGTGGGTCTCGCGGACGATGGCCCTGCCCTCGAGCTCGACGGCCTCGACGATCCGCGCCAGGACCTCCAGCTCGGAGCGCCCGCCCCACAGCGGGTCGATCAGCGGCTGGCGCAGGGTCAGGGTGCCGTCCCAGCCGAGGCAGTCGCCCCAGGACTCGAGGAAGTGCGCCCGCGGCAGGTGCCAGGTGGACCGCAGCGAGGTCTCGTTGCGGTAGAGCGACAGGTGGATGCGCTCCTCCGCCTTGGCGTAGGCCTCGGCGAAGCCGAAGTCGGCCGGGGCGTCGTAGACCGGGTTGCCGCCGAGCACGAGCACGGTGCGGATCCGGCCGGCGTTGAGGCCGTCGGCCACCTGGCGCAGCTCTCCGATCGAGTCGGTCCGGGCGGTCATCAGGTACTCGACGGTGCGGCCGGCGTTGCCGAGGAGCTGGTTCAGCCGCTGGGCACGGGCGTGGACCCGGGCCGGTTGGGCGGCCCCGACCGTGATCAGGCCGGACCCTCGGTGGGTCGCGAGGTCCTCGGCGACCGCAGACAACAAGTCCCTGGCCTTGATATCGGCCAGATTCCCGCCCCGGGGAGCGTCCGGCAGCTCCAGGCCGTGGTGCGCGGCCAGTTCGGCCTCCAGGTCGAGCAGGAAGGCCTCGATCTGCTCCGACCGCAGCGGCAGGCGATGGTCGGCGGCGGCGCCGGTCGGGGTGTAGCGGCTCTCGACCGAGAACAACCGGCTCATCTCGCCCTCGGGCCTGCGCTTGCTGGCGTAGCCGCGGGCGTGCCGCAGGGCGTTCGGGTGGGCCAGGATCGGGTCGCCGTCGAGCGTCAGGATCGCGAAGGCGCGCTCGAAGTGGTAGAGCGGCCGCAGCGGCTGGCCGAAGGCCATCTCGCAGCCGGCGACCTCCTCGTCGCGGCCGACCGGCTCCCAGGTCGCCCAGGTGGCCTCGGGGAAACGCTCGGCGAACTTGGCGCGCAGGCGGGCGAAGCTCGGCGAGCTGGTGGCGTCGGCCACCACCCCCAGCTCGGCGGCGCCGCCGGCCATCTCGGCCAAACGGTTCTCGCCCCAATCGGCGGAGGCCCGCCAGCGCGCGCGCCGGAGCGTCTCGCCCGCCAAGGCGCCGCCCCGGCGGCGGCGGGCGGGGG
>JACNJP010000305.1 GCA_014382465.1 Planctomycetota bacterium | reverse complement strand
GGCGGGGGGGGGGGGGCGGGGGGCGGCGGGGGGCGGCGGGGGGTCGGCGCGGGGGGCGGCGCGGGCGGGGCGGGGCTGCGGGCGGCGGCCTCGGTGCGCCCGCCGGCGGCGAAGGGCTCGTCCCCGCCGCGCAGCGCGATCGACGGCAGCTCGCGCCGGCGCGGCGAGAAGCCCGGCGTGCTGGCGGGGCCGGTGCCGTGGGCCAGCGGCTGCTCGACCGCTCGCTCGAAGCGGGCGTCGTCGGGCAGGGCGACGCCGCTGCTGTCGGGCACCGCCGCCTGCCCGGGCCGGCGGCGCGGGCCGGACTCCCGCAGGCGGTCTGGCCGCGCCGTGCTGGTAGCCGCCAGCAGGGTCAGGACCTCGGCGCTCTGCTCGGTGGCGGCCAGCTCCACGGCGGATTCGGTCACCGAGCGCAGGTCAACCTTCGGCAGGCCGCGGCTGGCAGGCTGCAGCTCGAGGTCGGCGGTCGCCGGACGCCCGCCCGTCGGCAGCTCGCGGCTTCTGGACCGGGTCAGGGCCAGCGCGCCGGGCTCGGCGGCGCCCAGCTCGGCGCTCTCGGCCGAAGGCAGCTTGCGCGCGGGACCGGCGGCGGATTCCGGCGGCGCGCGCCGAGAGGGCGGGGCAGAGGCCGCCGCCACCAGCTCGAGCTCCGGCGCCGCCTCGGCCCGCGCCGCGGCGGCTGGATCGGCCGGCCGCTCCGGGATGCCGCGCATGACCAGGAGGGGCTGCGCCCCGGGGGGCGGGCCCCCCGGGGGCGGCGGGGGCCGGGGGGGGGGGGGGGGCCCGGCCGGGCCCGGGGCCGGCGGCCCGCGGGGGGCCGTGGCGGGCCCGCCGCCCGCCGCGGCCAGCGGGTCGCCGCGGGCACCGCCGCGCCTCGCGGGCTCGGCGACGCTGCGGCCGGACTCGCGGCGGGTGGCGGTGGCCTCCGCCAGGCTCAGCTCGCGAGCCTCGCCGGCGAAGCGCTCGACGCGCTCGACCGGCTGCGCCACGGCCAGGGCGGAGCGGGGATCGGCCCGCTGGCGCTCGGAGGCCTCGGCGCTGGCGGCGGCGCTCTCGAAGGCCGGCGCCGGCGCCAGGCTGGCGGCCTGCCGCTCCTGCGGCCGCGAAACCGGCCAGGCCGCGGCCTCGGCCAGGGAGGCGCTTTCCGCCCGCTCGGGGCTGCGTTGCGCCTGCGCGCTGCGCTCGGCGCCGGAGGCGTCCTCGCTGAGCCGCACCGTCAGCCGCGGCGCGTCCTCGGAGCGGCGCTCCATCTGCTCCAGCGGCGTCCTCATCTGCTCGACCGTGTCGCTGGCCTCGGCCAGCTGGCTCCGGAGGTGCTCGGCGAGCTGGCGGCCGGGCGCCGCCGCCGCCGCCGCCGTGACCCGCTGGACCTGGCGCTCGGGCGCGGCCTCGGCCGGCGCGTCCTCGAACTCGGCGCGCGTCCGCCGCGGATCGGCCACCACCACCGCCGAGCGGTCGGTGTCGAGCTCGCCGCCGAAGGCGCGGTTGGCGGCCCGGCTCGGCGCCGTCACCGCCGCCAGCTTGATGCGGAACAGCGCGTCGCGCTCGGGCAGGTCGACGCCGCCGCTCTCGGGGTAGAGGCCGCGGAACCACAGCAGCAGCAGGATGTGCAGCACCACCGCCGCCAGCACGCACTTGTACAGCAGGTCCATCGCCTCCCAGCGCTTGGCCAGCCAGGCCAGCAGCGCCAGCAGCAGCAGCGAGGCGAACACCGCCAGGTCGACCCAGCCGATCGGTCTGCCCGGCACCGGGAACAGCTCGCGCGAGCGGGCGCGGAACAGGTCCGAGCCGCCGGCGCCGTCCTCGACCGCGAACAGCAGCGCGAAGCCGTCCGGCGACGGCGACGGGCCGCGCTCGGAGGCGGCGCCGTTGAGCCCCGGAAGCGCCTCCGCCGGCAGCCACTCGCCGCGGTCGCTGACGCTGCGGTAGAGGTCGAAGCCGCCGGTGCCGCCGGCCCGGTCGGAGGCGAACAGCAGCGTGCGGGCGTCGCCGACGAAGGCCGGCTCGCGCTCCTGGAAGGGCGTGTTGAGGGCGGTCAGCGGCTCGGCGCCGCCGTCGGGCGGAGCCAGCCACAGGTCGAAGTCGCGGCGCGCGCCGCGTGGGCGGTCGCTGGCGAAGGCCAGCGCCCGGCTGCCCGGGAGCGGCGCCGGGTCGGTGTCGTCGAAGGCGCTGTTGATGCCCGGGCCGACCGCCTCGACCGGGCCGAAGGCGCCGTCCTGGTAGCTGGCGCGGAACAGGTCGAGGCCGCCGAGGGTCCCGGGGCGGTCGCTGGCGAAGTAGAGCGCGTCGGCGCCGAAGGCCGGCGCCCACTCGTCGCGGTCGCTGTTGACGGCCCGCAGCGGCTGCGGCTCACGCGGCTCGCCGTCGACGATCTCGGCGATCCACAGGTCGCTGTTGAGGCCGCGCTCCCCGGTCGGGAACACCAGCCAGCGGCCGTCGGGCGACACCGCCGGCCGGCCCTCGAAGCCGGGCGAGTTGACCTCGCCGCCCAGCGCCTCGGGGTCCTCCCAGACGGCGTAGCGCACGTCCCGGAAGGTGTCGCCGGCGTAGCGGCGCTCGCCGTCGGTGTAGCCGGACTCCTGCCCGAGGTAGGGCCGGAAGCGCAGATAGGCCAGGAAGAACCCCGCCGCGACCAGCGCGATCACGATGACGAGGTTCTTGCCGAGGTGCTTCATCGAGCGCGGCTCAATTCTCCTCCAGCACGCTGACGGCGAGGTTGCTGAGCCCGGCGGCGCCGCAGGAGTTCATGACCTTCACCACGTTCTCGTGGTGGGTCTGGCGGTCGCCGCGGATCGTCACCTGCATGTCCGGGTTGGTCGCGGCGGCCTGGCGCAGGGCGGTGAGCAGGCCGTCCTCGTCGACGATTGTGCCGCCGACCGACAGCCGGCCGTCCTGCAGCACGTTGACGACGATCTCCTCGGCGGTGGTCGGCGCGGCGCCGGCCTCGGCGGCCTCCGGCAGGTCCAGCTCCACCTGCCGCTCCGGGTCGAGGAAGGTGGTCGACACCATGAAGAAGATCAGCAGCAGGAACACCACGTCGATCATCGACGTCAGGCTCAGCGCCGGCTCCTCGTCGGGAGCGATGTCCGGGATCTTCACGCGCCGCCTCCGCGCAGCAGGCGGTCGGCGATCTCGCCGTAGGTCTCCTCCACCGCGGTGACGAAGCGGTCGAGCCGGCTGCGGAAGAAGTAGTAGGCCGCCTGCGACGGGATGGCGATCGACAGGCCGACCGCGGTCGTGATCAGCGCCGAGCTGATGCCCTCCGCCAGCCGCTCGGGCCTGCCCAGGGCGTCGGCCATGGCGATCTGGGTAAAGGCCTGGATCATGCCCCACACGGTGCCGAGCAGGCCCAGCAGCGGCGCGATGGCGGCGATCACCACCAGCGGCCGCAGCTTGGCCGACAGCACCCGCAGCTCGCGGGCGCCGGCGTCCTCGACCGCCTTCTCCATCTCAAGCAGCGGCTGGTCGAGCCGCTTGAGCCCGGCGGCGAGGATGCGCGACATGGGCGTGCGCTGGCTGTCGCACAGCTCCAGCGCGCCCGGGGCGCCGCCGTCGTCGTAGGCGTCGATCACCTGGCGACCGCTCTCGCGGCCGCCGAGCGCGCCGCGGCGCAGGCGCATGCCGCGCTCGACCATGAAGGCCACCGCGAGCACCGAGCACAGGCCGAGCGGCCACATCACCGGACCGCCGTTGGCGATCATGTCGAACAGGGAGCCGATGCCGGCGGCGCCGCCCTCCTGGTCGGGTTGAACGAGGAGGAGAGGGGTCATCGCGGCTCGGATTCGATCTGTTGCAGCCGTTCGCGCGCCTGGGCGGCGTAGGCGGTCTTGGAGTACTTGGTGGTGATCTCGCGGTACTGGTCGGCGGCGCGGTCCGGGTCGCCGAGGCGCTCCAGGCACAGGCCGGCGAAGTAGAGGCCTTCGGCGACCTCGTCGTCCTGGGAGTAGAGCACCGCCACCTTCAGGAACTCGCTGAGGGCGCCCTCGACCTGGCCGGCGGCCAGCTCCAGCTTGCCGAGCCCGAGGCGGGCGCGGGCGGCGAGTACGCCCTGGTCGCGGGCCAGGACGCGCTCGAAGGCCTGGCGGGAGGCGCGGCGCTGGTCGAGCGCGGCCAGCGCGCGGCCGCGCCACAGCTCGCCCTCGGTGCCGTTGGCGAAGTCGGGGAAGCGCCGCGCGAGCTCCGCCAGGGTGGCCGAGGCGGCCTCCCAGTCCTCGACCTGGCACTGGCCGACGCCGAGCCGGAACAGGCAGCGGTCGATCGCCTGGTGCTCGGGGATCTCGCGATGGAGCCGCTGCAGCGAGGCCACCGACTCCTCGAAGCGCGCCAGGCGGAACAGCGCCTCGCCGTGCAGGAACAGCGCCTCGCCGTAGAGCACGCTGTCGGCGTGATCCGCGATCAGCGCGGCGAAGGCCGCGACCGCCGCCTCGGCGCGCTCCTGCCGCAGCTCGGCGTAACCCAGCTTGTAGAGGGCCCGGTCGGCCACCGGGTGGCCGGCCACGGCGGCCGCGGCGGCGTACAGCGGCACGGCGCGGCCGTCCTCCCCGGCGGCGAACCAGGCTTCGCCGACGAAGAAGGCCGCTTCGGCGGCCACCGGGTTCTCCGGCGCCACCTCGAGGGCGGCGCGGGCGGCGGCTTCGGCCTCGGCCGGCTTGCCGGCGTCGAGCGCCAGGTAGCAGCGCTCGACCTCGAGGTCGGACGCCAGCCCTGGGTCCTCGACGCGCTTGCGGGCGGCGCCGAGCAGGGCGTAGCCGCCGTCGGCGTCCCCGGCCTCCTGCAGCGCGGCGGCCACCACCTTGGCGGCGGCGGCGTAGCTGGCCTCCTCGGGGCCGGTCTGGCCGAAGCCGAGGAAGGCCTCGGCGGCGCCAGTGGCGTCGCCGGCCTCCTTCGCCGCCCACACCAGCAGCTCGAGCGAGGAGCGGTGCAGCTCGGGATCGCCGGCGGCCTTGGCGGCCTCGGCGACCTGCGGCAGCAGGCTGGCAGCGTCCTCGAAGCGTTCGAGGTCGAACTGGCACCAGGCCAGGGCGTAGCCCGCCGCCGGCGCCAGCGGGTGTCGCGGGTGGGCGGTCAGCAGGGTGACGAAATTCGCCTCTGCTTCGGCGACGCGGCCCTCGGCGTAGAGGCGCTCGCCGAGCTCGTAGAGGGCCTTGGGCGCCTCGGCCGAGCCGGCGTGGGCGGCGATCAGTCCTTCGAGCTGCGCCAAGCCCTCGGCGCCGCCGGCCATTCGGCCGAGCCGGAACATCACCTCGGAGACGCGGCCGCCTCCGGGGTGGCGCTCGAGGTAGCGGGTCCAGGCGGCCCGCGCGCCGGGCTCGTCACCGCTCTCGAAGCGGGAGCGGCCCTCCATGTAGGCGGCCTCCTCGGCTTCCGGGCTGTCCGGGTGCCCGCCTGCGACGGCGGCGAAGTTGCCGGCGGCGCCGGCCGGGTCGCCGAGCAGGTAGCGGCACCAGCCGACCCTCGAGGCCGCCCGGGCGAGGTGGGCGTCGTCGACCGCCTCCCCAGCGGTCGAGGCCGCGAAGGCCGCCTCGGCCTCCGCGTAGCGCTCCTGCCGCAGCAGGCCCTCGCCCATCGCCAGCCGCACCTTGGCGACGTAGCGGCTGTCGGGGTATTCCTCGAGCAAGCGCTCCGCCAGGGCCACCGCCTGCTCGGCGCGGCCGTCGTTGAGGTTCGAGACCACCGCCGCGTGCAGGGCGTAGTCGGACTCGGCCAGGCGGTAGGACTCCGACGCTTCGTCGAGGCGGCCCAGCTCATAGAGGGCGTCGCCGCGGGCGGCCTGGATACGGCCCGTCAGCTCCTCGCCGGGCTTGCGGCGCAGGGCGGCGTCGAAGCTGGCGAGCGCGTCCTCCTGGCTGCCGCCGCGCGCCTGGGCGACGCCGCGCCAGTAGAGGGCCTCGGGTGTGGCGCCCGGCAGATCGCCGGCGAGCACCGCGAGGGCCGCGCCGTCGTCGCCGGCCTGGAGCAGGTGGATGCCCTGCTGCAAGGCGGCCTCGGCGCGGTACGGGCTGGCCGGATGTTCGGCCAGCAGCCGGCCGAACCACTGCGCGGCCTGCTCGTGATCGCTGAGCTCGGCGGCGGCGAAGCCTGCGCCGCGCATCGCCGCGTCGGCGAAGGGGCCGCCGTCGACCCGCTGGTAGTCGGCCAGGGCGCCGCGGGCGTCGCCGGCCTCGAGCCGCGCTTCGCCGGCGAGGAAGCGCATCTCCTGGACCAACTCGTCGCTGCCGTGGCGGCGCTCGAACTCGCGCGCGCGGGCGACGGCGTCGTCGAAGTGGTCGAGGCGGAACGCGCACCAGGCGGCGCCGTAGAGGCTGTCGCGCGAGTAGGCGTCGTTCTCCGGCAGCTCGAGCACGCGCAGGTAGCGGGCCTCGGCGGCTTCGAAGTCGCCGCCGCGGAAGCGCGCCTCGGCCAGCAGGAAGGTCGCCGGCAGCTCGAGGTAGTCGCTCGAGTAGCCGAGCACCTCCTCGAAGGCGGCCGCCGCTTGCCCGTGCTCGCCCTCGGCCAGCCGGCACTGGCCGAAGCGCATCGCGGCCTCGGCGCGGAACTCGAAGCCGTCGGACCGGGCCAGCCGCTGGAAGTGCGGCGCGGCCTCCGGCAGCCGGTCGAGCTCGAACAGCGCCAGGGCCAGGCGGTAGCGCGCCGCCGAGGCCTTCTCGTGGCGTGGATAGGAGCCGAGGAAGTCGGTGGCCTCCTGGACCACCAGATCGTGCATGCCCTTCTCCGAAAGGCCGACCAGGAATTGGTACTCCTCGTCCGGACCGGTCTGGGCGGGCGCCGGCGCGAGTAGGAGCAGGGGAAGGAGGAGGGACAGCAGCATGGGTGCGGAAGCCAGACGGCACGCCGGATTCACGGGCTGGCGGCGTGGGGGCCTACGAGCCGATTATCCGGATGTTGTGCCTCCCGGCCGCGGATCCGGCGGGATTTCCGTGTCCCCGCCATCTTGGGGTTTATCGGCCGGTCTCCAGCCCTATCTTGCGCTTGGTTAGACTGTCCGGTGATGCGCCCTCTGCTTCTCGCTCTCCTGGCCCTGACTCCGCTGCCGAGCTGCGTCCTGGTCCTCGGGGCAGCGATCGGGGCCGGCGTCGTCCACGCGACCTCCGAAGACAGCGTCGAGGTGCTGTTCGAGCACGGCTTCGAATCCGGCCCCATTCGCTGGCCCTAGAATCGTGCAAGATCTTTTGATTACGACTCTTAGAGCCAATTCCAGCCGCCAGCCCCGGCCCGCAGCGGGGACGCCACCCAAACCCAGGATCGGCCTGGTTTTCCAGCTGCCCTGGGGCCAATGAAGGGGGCCGGATTCCACGGCTTCGATGAGGTCTACGACGTCTGCGAGGCCCAATTGGAGCGCGCCGGGGCGGTCGAGAGCTCCGACGAGCAGCGCGGCGAGTTGCAGGGCTCGGCGCGGGAATCCAAGGTAGTGATCACCGTCGACGCCACCCGCCAGGGCCTCCAGCGGGTCACCGTGACGGCCCGGAAACTCTCCGGCTTCTCGCCCGATCTCGATACCGCACAGTGGATTGCCGACGCCATCACGCGCCGGCTGGCGACCTCCTGAGCCGGGGGAGAGGCTTTTCTCGTCACGCGGAGGGCCCTGGCCGAGAAGTCGGGAGCGCAATGCAAGACGCTGCTCAAGCCGTCACCACCCGCCCGGTCACCAAACTGGTGTGGATCGCCCAGATCGCGGCCGCTGCCATCCTCGGGCAGACGCTGTACTTCAAGTTCAGCGCCGCCCCCGAGGCAGTCCACATCTTCAGCACCCTGGGGGTCGAGCCCGTCGGCCGGATCGGCCTGGGGGTGCTCGAGCTGATCACGGCCCTCCTGCTGCTGGTGCCGCGGACCGCCGCCCTCGGCGGCCTGGCCGCGGTCGGCTTGATGGTCGGCGCCATCGGCAGCCATCTGACGGTGCTGGGCATCGAGGTCCAGGGGGACGGCGGCGCGCTGTTCGGCATGGCCCTGGTCACCTTGGGTGCGGGAGCGGCCACGGCGTTCCTGCGCCGCCGCGAGCTGCCGGTGATCGGCCGCCGCCCCTGAATCCGGCCCGGTTCATTGGTCCCAGGAAGGATGGAAGGCCCTCTGGCCCAAGGGTTTGAGGGCAAGCCGACGGCCGACCTGGGGCAGACCCCTCGTTACGACATAAAGCCTTTTTAAAAAATATCTTACGCCTTCCTGGGGCCATTCTTCGGGGCCGGATTCCTGGGTACCGCCCGCGGGGATTCCCGCCAGCGCAAAACTACCGCGGTCGTAGTAGGCTGCGCCGGCCCATCCGGGCCGTGGACCCCGCCCCCTGAAATCATGAATCGCAACTCCTGGATCGCCGTCGTCCTCCTGCTCGGAGCCGGCCTGACCTACCTCCTGCTCGGCTCCCAGCCGACCGAACCGGCGGCGGGCACGGGAACAAGTTCCTCGGGGGCCGCCCCGGTGGCGGCCGACTCGTCCGGGGCAGGCGAGGCCGCCCCTGCCGGCGGGCCCTCGCTGGCCGAGGCCGGCCGGACCAACCTCGAGGCCGCAGGGCCGGTCGCCGGCGACGCAGCCAGCCTCCAGCGGGCGGAGCCCCCCGGGGCCCTGCGCCTGCGGCTGGTCGACTCCCAGAACCGGCCGGTCCGTGACGTCACGGTCACCCTGGTCCAGCGCTCTCGACCCGAGTTCGAGATGCCCGGCCTGGTCGGCCTCGGCCTGGGACGGGGGGACGAGGCGGCGAAGCAGCCGGATCCCAGGCTCCGGCCCAGCGCCGACGGCCAGGTCCGTTTCGCTGAGGTGCCGTCGCGCACTCCCCTGACCTTGGAAGTGCGCGGCGACTACTGGACCCGCCGCGACCTGAGGGTGGCGCCGCTCCTGCCGGGCGAGGCCCGCGAGCTGGGCGAGGTGGTCCTCAGCCCGGGCGTGCTGCTCAGCGGCGTCGTGCGGGACGCCGCCGGCGCCCCGGCGGCCGGCGCGACCGTCGAGCTGCAGCCGGACGGCGAGCGCTTCGGCTTCGCCATGGGCGGCTCGGTGGCGGAGGCTACCACCGAGGCCGACGGCCGCTACCGGCTGACCGGCCTCTCCCCCGGCCGCTTCCGCCTCAGCGCCGAAGCGCCGGGCACGGTCGCCGCCAAGCAGGTGGTCGAGATCGAGGCCGCCCCGCGCGAACAGACCGCCGACCTGCGCTTGGGCACCGGCGGCAAGGTCACCGGCAGGATCGTCGACGCCGCTGGCCGGCCGCTGGCCGAGGCGCGGGTGGCGCTGGCGCCGGCCGACGGCTTCGCCGCCTTCCGCTGGCGCAAGGACACCGTGATCAAGGAGGGCGTCCAGGTCGGCGCCGACGGCCGCTTCGAGCTCTCCGGCCTGCCGCCGGCCGGCCGTACCCGGGTCATGGCGGCCGCCCAGGGCTTCGCCCTCGGCCGCTCCGCTGCCGTCTACGACGGCGCCGAGATCGAGCTGGCGCTGACGCTCACCCGCGCCCTCGAGGGCCGGGTGGTGGACAGCGCCGGGCGCCCGGTGGCAGCCGCGGCGGTCCGCCTCGAACCCCTCTCCCCCCCTTCCGGGCCGATGATGTTCCGGTCGGACTCGGCCACCTCCGGCGCCGACGGCACCTTCCGCATCGACGAGATCACCGCCGGGGACTACGCCCTCATCGCCCAGGCACCAGCCGGCGAAGCCCGCAGGGAGCCGATCACGATCGGCGAGCGCAACGAGCCGGTCGAGCTGCGGCTGAGCGGCGGCGACGCCCTGATCGTCTCCGTGAAGGACGTCGGCGGTGTCCCGGTGCGGAACGCCGAGGTCCGCCTGGAGGCGGCCAGCGGCGACGAGGTTCTCAGCGACGACGTGCGCGGCGACTGCGGCGGCGGCGGCCGCCGCGTGCGCATGGTCCGCAGCGGCGGCGGCGGCGGCGGATTCAAGGGCAGGACCGACGCCAATGGCGAGATCCGCTTCCTCGGCCTGAAGACCGGCCCCTACCAGGTGGAGGTCGACGCCGAGCGCTTCGCCGCCGCCAAGAAGCCGGTCCAGCGCAGCGGCGAGGACGGACAGCGGACCGAGGTGGTCCTCCACCCGGCGAGCAGCTTGATCGTGCGGGTGATCGACACCATCGGCAATCCGGTCGCCGGCGCGCAGCTCGAGCTGCGGGCGGCCGACCCCGCGAGCGGCTTCGGCGCGCGCTCGGAGCGGGCCGACGACTGGGGCATCGCGGTCTGGGACGAGCTCGAGCCCGGCGACTACGCCGTGCACCAGGGTGCGGACGACTCGATGATGACCTTCTCCAGCGGAGGCGACAACGTCGGCATCTCCTTCGGCGGCGCTGGCTCGCAGGTGAGCGACGCGCCGAGCCTGGTGATCGAGCTGTCTCCCGGCGAGTCGGCCGACGAGAAGCTGGTGATCGCCTCCAAGGCGCTGCTCAAGGTCCGGGTCACGCGCTTCGGCGATCCGGTGGCCGGCGCCACCGTCAGCCTGGGCCAGCCCGGCGGCGACGGCCTCGGGCTGTTCGGCGGCTTCGGCGGCGGCGACAAGAGCGCCAAGACCGACGGCGACGGCTGGGCCTCGCTGCCGCCCTGCGACACCGGCAGCTACCAGCTCAGCGCCCAGGCGACGCCGCAGAGCCCGGCGACGCGCAAGGAGATCACGCTCGGCTCCGGGCCGCAGGAGGCGGGGGTCGCCCTGGCCTCCGGTGAAATCTCCGGCGTGGTCCTCGGACCGGAGGGTCCGGTGGCCAACGCCCGGGTCCACCTGGCCCGCGGCGCCGGCGCTGACGGCGGCGCCCAGCACGGCGTGATGATGATGAGCGTGGCCATCGGCAGCGACGGCGACGCCGAGCCGGCGATCGAGACCCTCGACTTCTCCCCCGGCCAGACCACCGTCAACACCGCCGCCGACGGCAGCTTCCGCTTCCGCGACGTCCCGGGCGGGATCTGGCACCTGCGGATGGACGCCACCGGCTACAGCCGCCTCCAGAGCGACGACATCCGGCTCGACGACGGCGCCCGAGTCGACCTGGGCCTGTTCGAGCTGACCGGCGCCGGCACCCTGCGCGGCCGGATCCTCGGGCTGCCTGCTCCCGACCCCAACGGCTTCTCCATGAACATGGTCCAGCTGCTCGACGAGGCCGGCGAGCGCGCCCAGTTCAGCGCCGTCCGCGCCGACGGCCGCTACAGCTTCAAGGACGTCAAGCCCGGCCTCTACAAGCTGGAGATGAACGTCGGCGGCGAGATGCACACTTCGGATCCGGTGGTGGTCCACGCCGGCCCGCCGACTGAATTCGACTTCAACCTGTAGCGGTCGAAATCAGATCTCCCAGCCCTCGCGGTACTCCCGCCGGACCAACTGCTGCGCGCCCGCGTCGCTGGCGCGCAGCCGCGCCGCGTCCCACTCGAAGGCGCTGCCGCAGCGGTAGGCGACGTTGCCGAGCAGGACCGTCTCGGTGAGGGCGCCGGCGTAGTCGAAGTTGCAGCTGGAGGCTTGCCTCGTCTTGCAGGCGTGGACCCACTCCTCGTAGTGGCCGAGCGAGTCGGGGATCCACGGGTCCGGCGGCGTGAAGTCGGCGAACTTCTCCTCGGGGTAGAGCTGCCAGCCGCCGTAGTCGGCGAACAGCGACCCCTCCTGGCCGACGAACAGCACCCCCATGCCGCGCGGCGGGATCTCGCCGGACTCCATCTGCGGCGGCAGCTTGCCGCCGTCGTGCCAGTGCAGGTCGACCGGATCGAGCAGCCTGCCGGTGCCGCCGCGGCGGGCCGGGAAGTCCCAGCGGGCCCGCATCCACAGCGGCGCGGTCTGCGGGTGGACCGGCGGACCCTCGGCGGCGACCCGCGTCGGGTGGCGCAGCTCGAGCGCCCAGAAGGCCAGGTCGATCAGGTGGCAGCCCATGTCGCCGAGGGTGCCGCCGCCGAAGTCCCACCAGCGCCGCCAGTTGGCCGGCAGGTAGGTCGGGTGGTACGGCCGGTAGGCGGCCGGGCCGAGCCACAGGTTGTAGCGCAGGTGCGGCGGGATCGGCGGCCGGGGGCGCCGCACCCCTCCCCCCCCCCCCGCCCTCCCCCCCCCCGGCCGGCACTCCCGCCCCCCTCCCCCCCCCCCGCCCCCCCCCCCCTCGACCCCCCCCCCCCCGTCTGCTCGCCCCGCGCAGCCGGGTCCCCGCCGGTGGTTCTGTCCCCCTCGCCCGTGGCTCCCGCCCCCTCCCCGCACCCCCCCC
>JACNJP010000189.1 GCA_014382465.1 Planctomycetota bacterium | reverse complement strand
CGGTGCACAAAGTGCCCCCGATGTCGAGTCCGCCCGCGACACCCCTCCCAGTCCCGTCCCAGGGGAAGTCCTCGATGCTCTATGATTCCGGTCCCGGTGACCTAAGCCGGGCGGAGAACATGAACATGCGCACCTGGATTCGTCGTTGTTGTTCCTGGCTGGTGGTGGGGGCCCTGGGCCTCGGCTTGGCCCAGGGGGTGAATGCCCAGGCTCACAAGGAGCTGGGGAAGATGTGGACCTTCGAGGGGGTCCCGCTGGACTACTTCGACCAGGAGCACGGCTTCGTGCCCGACATGGCCTGGTTGGAGAGAGTGCGCCTGTCGGCGTTGAAGTTCGGCGGCGGCTGCTCGTCCTCGTTCATCAGCCCGCGCGGGCTGGTGCTGACCAACCACCACTGCGCCCGCGACCGGGTGGCCCAGGTCTCGCCGGCCGACCAGGACTGGCTCGGCGACGGCTTCCTGGCCCGCAGCCTGGCGGAGGAGCCGAAGCTGCACGGCCTCGAGCTCCGCCAGCTGGTCGAGATGTTCGACGTCACCGAGCAGATGAACCAGGGCATCCAGGCCGAGGACGACGAGGACACGGTGCGGCTGCGGCTGTCGGACAACCGCAAGGAGATCCTCGCCCGGGCCACCCGCGAGGCGCCGGAGCTGGAGCCGCAGGTTGTGTCGCTCTACCAGGGCGGGATGTATGCGCTCTACCGCTACAAGGTCTACGACGACGTCCGGCTGGTGGCCTCGCCGCACCTGCAGAGCGCCAAGTTCGGCGGCGACCCGGACAACTTCACCTTCCCGCGCTTCGGCCTCGACTTCGCCATGGTGCGGGTGTGGGAGGACGGCGCGCCCCTGGACAGCTCGGACTTCTACCTCAAGTGGCGCACCGCCGGCGCCACCGAGGGCGAGACCGTGTTCACGGTCGGCTTCCCCGGCGACACCGGGCGGCTGAAGACCGTGGCCCAGATGGAGTACCTGCGCGACGAGGTCTACCCGTCCCAGGTCCAGCGCTTCGAGCAGATGCTGGCGCAGATGTACGAGCGCGCGGCCGCCGATCCCGAGCAGGCCAAGGCCATGCGCAGCCGCATCCTGAACCTGGAGAACGGCCGCAAGGCCTTCCAGGGCTACCTCGACGGCCTGCGCAACGACCGCATCATGGCGGCCAAGCGCGCCGCCGAGGACAAGCTCCGCGCGGTCATCGCCGAGACCCCCGAGCTGAAGGCGCGCTTCGGCGACCCCTGGGCCGAGATCGAGGCGCTCCAGGACGAGCTGCGCGCCGCCAGCGACCGCGGCGAGCAGCGGGAGCTGCAGCGCCGCGAGCAGCTGCTCGAGAAGCTGGTCGGCGAGGCCTACTTCGCCGTCTACGGCACGGACATCCCGCCGGACGCCACCGGCTCGCTGCGCATCAGCGACGGCAAGGTCGCCGGCTACGCCTACAACGGCACGGTGGCGCCCTACTTCACCAGCCTCTACGGCCTCTACGCGCGCAGCACCGAGTTCGGCGGCGCCGCGCCCTTCCAGGTGCCGCAGGCGTGGCTCGACAAGGAGCCGGAGCTCAACCTGAAGACGCCCTTCAACTTCGTCTGCACCTGCGACATCATCGGCGGCAACAGCGGCAGCCCGGTGATCAACACCCGCGGCGAGCTGGTCGGCCTGGCCTTCGACGGCAACATCGAGATGCTCGGCAACATGTACGTCTACGACGACACCGTGGCGCGCACCGTGGCGGTGCACCCGTCGATCGTGATCGAGGCGCTGGAGGTGATCTTCGGCGCCAAGGAGCTGGTCGCGGAGATCGAGGGGGACGGGCCGGGGTACGAGTAGGAGGCCGGTCCGCCCGCGCGCCCGGCCTGGCGCGTATGCTGAAGCTCCGGGGGGCTGCCTCCCCCCGGAGTTCTGACATGGAGTACTCCAGAAGTGGCCGGAGCAGGCTCCGGCGGCACCGAGCGCGCGCCCGCCTGCCGCTGAGCCCCGCCGCCTTCGCCGCGCTGATCTTTGCGGCCCTCAGCCTTCTCATCGGGATCTTCATCCTGGAGACCTGGTCCTCCCAGATGAGCGAGGTCGATGCCCGCGAACTCCTCTCGCTCTTCCGCTGGCTGATCGGGATCCACGCAGGGTTCCTGGCCCTGCTCGTCCTCGACGTCCTCGACCAGCTCACGGAGCGGCCCCGGTATCGGCCACAGCGGCTTGCGGGCGACCTCGGCGCCATCGTCGTGTTCCTGTTCCTCCTCACCGCGTTCAGGAACGGGGCGGGGAAGATCCCGGCCTGCACTCGTCCAGGGGAGCCGGTCTTCGAGTTCCAATACGACCCGGCGCAGGGGCTCTGGACCCTCCACCTGGAGAGGGACTGACCGCGGAAGGTCGGCCCAGGTTTGGCGGGCCGAACGGAAGCGGTCAGAATGGCCGGTGGATCCCTCTTGTGAAGGAGAGCAGCCATCCAGCGCCTCGCCGCCCTCGTCCTCCTGGCCTTGGAGCTCGCCAGGGGACCGACCCCCGCCCAGGACCCGGGCCGCGGCCCCACCC
>JACNJP010000264.1 GCA_014382465.1 Planctomycetota bacterium | reverse complement strand
GGGGGCGGGGTGGTCGCGGGGGGGCTGCGCGGGCTTCTCCCGCTCCGCCGGGCTTGGCTCGGGGAGCTCGGGGAAGGATGCGCCGGTCTCCTCCGCCGCGGCTTGCGGAGGGGGGGCGAGCGCCGGCGGCGGCGCGTCGGGCACCACCATCGAGCCCTCCTCCAGGATCGGCTCCAGCACCGGCGGCGGAGCCTCGGGCTGCTGCGGCTGTTCCGGCTCGGATGCCTCGGTGCCGGACAGGCCGTCCCGCAGGCTCTCGCCCCACTCGAGCAGGATCTTGTGGCCGCGGAAGGCGAAGAAGGCCAGCAGCAAGGTGCTGGGCACGCCCACGATCAGCTTCCACTTGTTGCGTTCGCGATGGCGGCCGCGAGCGGTGGCGGCGGTGGCCTTGGGCAGGCTCACCCCGGCCACCGGGCGCGGAGCGCCGGCCGCTCCAGCGCCGCCGAGGGCCATCTCCCCGCCGCCGGTCGACCGAAGCAGGCGCTCGAGCTCCTGAGCCACCGCCCCAGGATGCGGCGGACGCTCCTCCGGGTCCTTCCGCAGCAGCCGCGACACCAGGCTGGCGAGCACGTCGGGCAGGCCTGCCCCGCCGCCGGTCAGCGCCGGCGGCTCCTCGGAGCAGTGGGCGCGGAGGATCTCCTTGACCCCCTTCCTCTCGAAGACGTGGCGCCCGGTCAGCAGCCGGTAGAGCGTGCAGCCGAGCGAATAGAGGTCGGAGCGGGCGTCGAGCGGCCGCTTGCGGATCCGCTCGGGCGCCATGTAGTGCGGCGAGCCGGCCGACAGGGTCTTGCCGCCCTCGGCGAGGGCGCCGGCCAGCCCGAGGTCAGCCAGCTTGACCGAGCCGTCGGCCGCCAGCAGCAGGTTGCCCGGCTTGACGTCGTGGTGGATCACGCCGCGGGTGCGGGCGTGCTCGAGGGCCTGGGCGCACTGGAAGGCGGCCCGGGCGGCGTCTCGCCAAGGCAGGGGGCCGTGGTCCTGGAGGTCCTGCTCGAGGTTGCCGCCGGGCAGGAATTCCATGACCGAGAAGTATTGGCCGTCCTCCTCGCCGAGGTCGAAGACCTGCACCAGGTTGGGGTGGGACAGTGCGGCCGCGGCGCGCGCCTCCTGGAGGAAGGCCTTCACCGCCCGCGGCCGGGCGGCGATCCGCGGATCCAGGATCTTGATGGCGACGTCGCGGTCGAGGCTGACCTGGCGGGCGCGGTAGACGGTGGCGAAGCCGCCCTTCCCGACCGGTTCGAAGATCTGGCAGCCGTGCAGGTTTCGACCGCTCCAGGCCCCGGTGAGGGCCGCCGGGGCTGGCGGCGCGACGGGAGGCGGCGGCGCGACGGGAGCAGGGGCCGGAGGCGGGGCCGTGGCCGTGGCCGTGGCCGTGGCGGCCTCAGGGAGGGCCAGCAGCTCGACCTCGGTGGACCCGAGCAGGAAGCGCTGGCCGCTGACCATGACCGCCCGCTGGATGTCGCCGCCGCCGACCTGGGTGCCGTTGGCGGATCCCAGGTCCACCAGCTCGACGCCGCGGTCACCGAGGACCAGACGGCAGTGGTGCCGGGAGACGGCCGGGTCCTCCAAGCAGACCTCGCAGTCCCGTCCGCGGCCGAAGGTGACCGGCAGCGCGGGAAAGCGGAGCACGCGCCGTTCCCCGCCGCGACTGACGGCGATCAGGAGCGAGGAGGCCACGGCGGCAGGACGGCGGCGAGGAAATGGAGGTGCGACAAGGGCCTGGAAGCGGTGATCACCATCCGGAGGGGCCGGGACCGTCGTCCGGGCCACCGAGCAGGACCTCTTCAGCGTTGAGGAGCGCCGCGCCGGCGGCTCCGCGCACCAGATTATGGACGAGGGCGACGTAGCGCCAGCCGAGCACCGGGCAGGACCGCAGGCGGCCGAGGCTGACCTGCATGCCGCGCTGGGCGTCCCGGTCGAGCAGCGGCTGGGGGCGGGCCGGATCGTCGAGATAGACCAGCGGAGGATCCGGCGCGCTCGGGAGCCGGCGGGCCGGGAAGCGGGCCCAGGCGTCGAGGATCGCCCCGGCCTCCACCGGCGCGCGGAAGCCCACCGAGACGCTGAGGGTGTGGCCGTCGCGCACCAGCACCCGGTTGCATTGCGCCGACAGGACGACGCCGCCGCCGAGCATGGCGGCGGTCTCCTGCTCCAGGCGCCGCTCCTCCCCGAGGATGTGCGGCAGCAGGTTGTCGCCGCCTTCCAGCTCGGGCACGCCCTTCTTGCCGGCGCCGGAGAGGGCCTGGAGGGTCGTGACGATCACCCGGTCCAGGCCGAGGCGGCGCAGCGGGGCCAGGGAGAGGGCCAGCCCGTGGGCGCTGCAATTCGGCGACAGCACCAGCGCCGGCCGGTCGCGCGGCGGCAGGTCTGCGGGGTTGACCTCGGGGATCACCGGGACCCTGCCGCCGAGCTCGTAGGCGCCGGAATTGGAGAACACCCAGCGTCCCTCCCCGACCCAGCGCGGCCCCCACTCGCGGCCCACGGCAGCCGGCCGGGCTGCGAAGACGACCGCCGCGCCGCCGGC
>JACNJP010000002.1 GCA_014382465.1 Planctomycetota bacterium | reverse complement strand
CCGGCGGCCGGCACGCCCCCGCGGTGGGGCTCGGGGCGATCATCGGCGTCGGCATCTTCCTGACGCCGGGAAAGGTGGCGGCGGTGGCGGGCTCGCCGGGCGGGGCGCTGATGCTGTGGGTCACCGGCGGCGTCATCGCCCTGGCCGGGGCGCTTTCGATGGCCGAGATCGGCGCGCGCTACCCGACCAGCGGCGGCGAGATCGTCGCCTTGCAGAGGATGCTCGGGCCGCTGCCGGCCTTCCTGTTCGGCTGGTGCCTGCTGACCGCGATCCAGACCGGAGTGCTGGTGATCGTCACGCTGTTCGCCGCGCAGAACCTCGGCGCCGCCCTCGGCGCGGAGTGGAGCCCGGCGGTGGTCAGCCTGGTGGCCACGGCGATGCTGCTGGCGCTGATGGTCGTGAACCTGCTCGGGGTGAAGCAGGGCGCGGCGGCGCAGACCACCACCGTGGCGCTCAAGCTGCTGGCGCTGGCCGGGCTGACGGCGGTGGGCGCCTGGGTGGCGCTCGGCGGCGAGCCGGTGGCGCCGGTGGCGGCGACTCCGGCTCCCGAGGTCTCCGCCGACGTTCCCTGGCTCGCGGGCCTCGCCGCCTGCCTGTTCAGCTACGGCGGCTTCCACCAGGTCACCTGGATCGGCGGCGAGGTCCGCGACCCGCAGCGCACCCTGCCGCGGGCGATCCTGATCGGCGTGGCGATCGTCGTCGTCTGCTACCTGGCGGCCAACCTCACCTACTTCCGGCTGCTGCCCTTCGACACCGTGACCAGCTCGGGGACCCTCGCCGCCGACGCCATCGGCACGGTGCTGCCGGGCTGGGGACGACGGCTGACGGCGATCGCCCTGGCGGTGTCGGCCTTCGGCCTGGCCAACACCCTGCTGCTGACCTCGCCGCGGGTCTACTTCGCGCTGGCGCAGGAGGGGCTGTTCCCGCGTGCGCTCGGCCGGCTCGACGGCGGCCGCGGCGTGCCGGCGCCGGCGATCCTGGCGCAAGGCGGCCTCGCCGTCGGTTTGCTGTGGCTGGCGGGCGGCGAGCGCATGGACTCGCTGGTCAACGGCGTGGTCTTCGTCGACTGGATCTTCCACATCCTGGCGTGCTGCGGCCTGATGCTGGTCTGGCGCCGCGGCGACCCCGCGCCCGGCTACCGCACCCCGCTGATGCCGATCCCGCCGCTGGTGTTCGTCCTCGGCAGCGCCGTCGCCCTCGGGGCCACCTTCCTCGACCCGGAGGTGCGCCAGTCCAGCCTGATCGGCGTCGCCTGGGTCGGCGCCGGGTGCCTGGTCTACGCAGCGATGCGCGCCCGCAGGCGCCGCCCGGCCCCTTGAACGGAGACGCCGCTTGGCCGAAAGTGGGTCACGCCCTCGCCGGTCCCCCGAAGTCCCGACATGCGCCCGCCCCTCGCACCGCTGCTGGTCGTGCTCGCCGCCCTGGCCGCCGCCTGCGGCAGCTCCTCGCCCCCGACCGCCGCCGGCCCGCCCGCCGCCGCTCCGCAGATGGACCCCTCCGACCCCGCGCCCGCCGCCGAACCCGCCTTCCCGAGTGAGCTGAGCGAGGCCGACTGGCGCCAGCGGCTGACGCCGGAGGCCTACCGGGTCCTGCGCGAGAAAGGCACCGAGCGAGCCTTCAGCGGCGAGTACTGGGCCGAGGAGCAGCCCGGGATCTACCGCTGCCGCGGCTGCGGCCAGGAGCTGTTCCGCTCCGAGACCAAGTACGACTCCGGCTGCGGCTGGCCCAGCTACTGGGCGCCGATCGACGAGGCCGCGGTCGAATACGTCCGGGACGACTCCCTCGGGATGAGCCGGACCGAGGTCCTGTGCGCCCGCTGCGGCGGCCACCTCGGCCACGTCTTCGACGACGGCCCGCAGCCGACCGGCCAGCGCTACTGCATGAATTCCGCGGCGCTGCAGCTCGAGGCCGACGCGCCCGAGCCTGCGGCCGGCCCCGCCGGACCGCCGCCCGGGACCACCGGCGGTTAAAGTCCCGCTCTCTCGCCTCGGCCGAGGCGGACCTCCAGCACCATGCTCACCCTCCTCCTCACCCTCCTGGCCGCGCCCGGGCACGAGCCCGTCGCCGCCGCCTCACCGGCCCCTGCCATCGCCTGGGAGAAGGACTACGACGCCGCCCTGGCGCGCGCCAAGGCCGAGGGCAAGGTCGTGTTCATCGCCGTCAACATGGACGGCGAGCGGGCCAATGACACCTTGGCGAACGAGGTCTACCAGGAGAAGGCGGTGGTCGAATGGGCCGGCCGCGCGGTCTGCCTGGTGGCATCGCGCGACGAGCACTCCGGCGCCGGCAAGCCCTGCAAGCGCTTCGGGACCGTGAGCTGCGCCGAGCACATCGCGGTGGAGGCGCGGGTGCGCAAGGAGCACCTCAAGCCCGGTCCCGACGGCGCGGTGGTGTCGCCGCAGCACGTCTTCCTGGGGCCGGACGGCGCAGTCCTGATGTCGGTGCCGTACGAGATCCGCGAGCGCGAGCTGCTGCGGTGCCCGGCGGAGGCGGTCAACGCCGCCGCCCCCGGCCCCAAGGCGCCGGCGCCGCCC
>JACNJP010000121.1 GCA_014382465.1 Planctomycetota bacterium | reverse complement strand
GGGGAACCGCCCCCCCGCCGGGGCCGCCGCCCGCGGGACGGGGGAGCGGGAGGGCGTGCCCCCGCCGGGGCGGGCCCGGCCCCAGCGGGGCGCCGGCCGCCGCGGCCGCCGCCGCTGCCACCCGGATGGTGTGCGAGGACGGCGTCCGGCCGGGCCCGACGATGCTCCACTGCATCCACCAGCCGAAGGCCACCGCCGCGGCGGCCGCCGCCAGCACCGGCCACTCCGCCCGCGCCAGGAACAGGCCGGGGCGGCGGAGCTGGCGCACCAGGGCGTGCCGGTTCACCGCAGCAGCTCCTCCCCGACCTTGTCGAGGAATTGGTAGAGCACGTAATTGGCGATCCAGCCGCCGTGCAGGTCGGTGTTCTCGCACAGGACGGCGACGGCGTAGCGCGGCTCCACCGGCGCCTGCCCCGCGCCGGCGGCCGGGAAGAAGCCGACGAACCAGGCGTGGGTGGGGAATTCGCGGCCGTCGCCGCCGCGGCCGATCTGGGCCGTGCCGGTCTTGCCGGCGACCCGGAAGTCGCTCAGCTGGTGGCTGCCGAACACCCGGTCGTAGGCGGTGCCCTCCGGCCCGGTGACCTCGAGCATGGCCTCGAGCAGCAGCGCCTGGACCGCCGGGTCGATCGGCGGCTGCTCCCAGGCCGGCTCGGTCAGGACGCCGTCCCGCTCCAGGATCATGCGCGGCCGCCACAGCTTGCCGCAGGCCAGCCAGCCGAAGAAGCGCGCCATCTGCAGCGGCGAGGCCTCGACGTAGGTCTGGCCGATGGACAGCCGCATGGCGTTGATCGCCCGGCCGCGGCCGCGGCTGTCGGCCTCGTGCAGGCGGCTGCCGACCTCGAGCAGGTGGCCGGCCGGGACCGGCGTCCCGTCCTCGCCGGGAAGCGAGGTGAGGTCCAGGCCGGTGGTCCGCTGGCCGAAGCCGAGCGCGGCCGCCCGCTCGGCCAGGGCGTCGAAACCGAGCTCCTCGGCCAGGTGGTAGAAGTAGATGTTGCAGGACTCCCGGATGGCGCCGCGCAGGTCGATCTCGCCGTGCAGGCCGGTGCAGGACAGGGCCAGGCCGTTGCCGTACGGCGGCAGGTAGGTCCGCTCGCAGGTGAAGGAACGCTCCCACCAGCCGAGGTCGCGGGACAGCGCCTCGAGGGCGGCGACCAGCTTGAAGGTCGAGCCGGGGTAGGGGATCTGCTCGCCGCTGGCGGCGCTGCCCAGGGCCCGGTGACGCAGCGGACAGTCGGGGTCGCTCTCGAGCCGCGCCAGGTCCTGGCGGAAGCTCTCCGGGTCGTAGGAGGGCGTCGTCACCGCCACCGGCACGCTGCCGTCGCGCAGGTCGAGCAGCACCAGGCCGGCCCGCGGCCGCGCCAGCAGCCGCTGGGCACGGCGCACCATCGCCGCTCCGCCGGGCTTGCTCGGCAGCGCCTGGAGCGCCAGCCCGTAGCCCTCCTCGATGGCGAGCAAGGCGGCCTGGCTCCAGCTCTCGCGCAGCGCCAGGCGCACGTCGCCGCCGTTCACCGGCGGCAGGAATTCCAGCTCGAGCGGCTCCTCCTCGTCCCAGCGCAGCCTCCGCAGCAGCCCCCGCCGCCCCTGGAGGGTCTCGTCACAGGCCCATTCGACGCCCTGCACGGCGACCGAGTCGTCCGGCCGGCGCACCCCGCGCAGCAGCAGGCGGTCGACCTCCGCCAGGGCCACCTGGTCCTCGGCGGTCCGGTCCAGCTTGCGCGCCAGCACCCGCCGCTCCTCGGCCAGGAGCTGGTAATCCTCCAGCTCGTTGGCCCCGGGTTGCCGCAGGAAGCCGAGCAGATGGGGATCCAGGGCGCCCTGGTAGCGGCGGACGTGCTCCTCCTCCGCCTCGAGCCCCGGGTAGCTGTCCGGGTCCTGGCTCACCAGGTCCACAAGCTCCCACTCCAGCTCGCGGGCGACCTCCGGCCGCCAATTGCCGTGCACCTCGCGCACCAGCTTGCGCCGCACGCCGGCCAAGTCGGCCGGGGCCCTTTCCTCGATGTGGCGCAGCAGTTCGCCGGCGACCGTAAACCACTCCTCCTGGACGTCGGAGGGCGGGCGCGTCCGCGACAGGAAGCGGCGCAGCAGGTCCAGGGAATCCTCGCCGCCGGCGACTCCCCAGCGGCCGGCGAGCACCTCGAGCAGCCCCGCGCCGTCGCCTTCGGTGACCGCGGCGTGGACCTGGCGTCGCGTGAGGCCGGAAGCGGCGCCGGCCGCCTCGCGCAGCGCCAGCAGTCGGATCCGCAGCTCGAGCTGACGCCGCTCCACCTCCAGCCGGTCCATCAGCGGCCCGTCCGGATAGCGGGCCTCCAGGCGGGCCCAGGAGCTGCGCGCTTGCCCCAGGCGACCCTCAAAGCCCTCCGCTCCCTCGGGCCAGCCCGGAAAGCCGCCCTCTCCGTCCTGGCCCCAGCGCTCCAACTCGAGGAAGCGCGCGGGAGGCAGACCGGCGATCCGCGACAGGTAAAACAGCAGGTCGCCGCGCAGGCTGGCCGGCTGGGCCCGGACCTGCTCTGCGGTCGTGGACAGCAGCTCCGGCGCC
>JACNJP010000307.1 GCA_014382465.1 Planctomycetota bacterium | reverse complement strand
GGAGGTGGTGAGGGAACGCGGGCGACCAGGTAACAGAGCGAACGAGCTCCGCAGGCACTGCTGCGGCGCCGCAAACCTCGGCACCAGAGTACAGCAACGGATCGCAGAGGCCTGCAGCGCCTTATGGCAGCTCGATCGGATCGCCGCCCACAAGACGAACCCCCGCGTCAGGCGCGAGGGGTTCCAGCTCTGGATCCTGACTCACAGCCTCAAGCATGGCGAGGCCGGCCTGCGCGCTGAGTGCTGGACGGACACGCCGCCGCACGGCCACAACATCGTCGTTCAGGAGATCGAATACAGCGACTTTCCGCGGGAGCTGATCCCGCTCAAACTCTACCTCGAAGCCGGGACCCTGATGCTCCCCGAGGAGCGTTAGACTGGTAGGGACTTCTGGAATGATCCGGGGGGATTGTTTCACTGGGCCGGGGGCTAAACGCCTCCGGCCTTTCCCGTGTGATAGGGGCATGGCTTTCCCCGAAACGATTTACTGCCTTACCTGCTGCGAGGAGAGGCCCGCGGCAGACATCGACGAACACGGAACCTGCGAGTCCTGCGAGGTCAGGCACAGGCCCTGGAGGCGCTGGTATTGGGCCACCGTCCAGCGTTGTGCCAACGAATGGGACGCGCTCGCCGGCAACGACCCGGGCCTTTTCATCCGCCTCGGCAGCCTTGAGGACTGGGCGCTGGCTACGGTCGCGTTTCAATCCCCGGGCGAGGGCTGGGAACTGCTCGCTGTGCTCGACAAGGACCCCGGCAGCCACAATCGGCGCTGGTCCGCAATCGACGCGCTTCTCCGAGACCAACCCGTGCTTGGCCTCGGAAACCCGCCGACGCTGCTGGTGGAGGTATGAGCCACCTTTACGCCCAAGCCGCATCGCTCGGATACACCGCCCGTCGCGGCTACGAGCTCATCCCCAGCCGGACCAAGGCCGGTGTCGCCCTGCTCGTTTACACGACCAGGATTCACGCCGGCAAGCGCAAGAACCAGCGGGTGCTGCTCCGCGTCATCGCCTGATGCCGTCCCGCTTCAACTGGAAAGGCGAGGTGGACGGCGCCTATCAGAGGTTCCCCACCGCCGCCGCCGCCGGCCTGTATGTCCTGTCCAGGATCTACGCCTCCAAGCCGGCCCCGGGCAGGAAGCCGCCGCCGGGCGCCATCTTCGTCGGCAAGAACGACTACACCGCGGCCACCATCCGACCCACGCTGGACCAGTCCGGGCGTGTCCTCGTAAGCTGGAACGACAAACCCGTCGAAGGGTTCCCACCGACTCAATGGCAAAAAGCGAAGAACGAGCTTACGAATACCCTGGGCGCTCGGGCTATCTGGTCCGAGTGATCGCGGTAGTCCCCTCCAGAAGGCTCGGAACGGTGGTCTACGGCCTCCAGTCCCCGACCGGAAAGAAATACGCCAAGGACCGGGTGCGCTTCACCTGTGCCCTCCTGGGCACCGTAGGGCGCGAAATGCTAGAGGTCTCCGTTATGCGCCGCGGTCTCCGGCTGGCGCCCCGCGACAAGCCCGATGAGCACCCCTGGCTATCCGTGCCCGGGCCCATGGGCGAACACGGTAAGCTCACCGTCGAGGAGTGCGAGGGCCTACTCCGCGGGGTCCTCGAGTCCTGCCGGGTCAAGCTCCCCCGCTGAGGAGAGCTGGGCGTCCTCGCCCTGGTAGACCGAAGCCGACCAGGCCGGCCACTCTCGAGCCCAGCACTCCTCGACGCGCACCGACCAGATATCGGCCCCGTGGCGGTGCCTCGCCTGCTCGCATCGAACGTTGAACTCGCGGACTTGGGCATCGGTCTCCCACACAAGGCCCTGGCCGGCGGCAAGCACCATTTGCGAGAGCCGCGCAGCGCAGATCCCGGTGTTGGCCCACCGCTGGCGGTAGCGCAGGAAACAGCTCACCCGGAGGTGGGGGCCGGTGTCGGTGGACCAGTAGGGAACCACGCCGGCCATGGCCTCGATCCGGCGCCGCATGGCGTCCCGGAGCGGCATGTAGTGGAGCTCCGAAATCTCGTTGTCGGCGCGGCGGAGCCAGCCCTGCCGGCCCCTGGACATGGCGAGGAAGGTGTTGAGGCGGTCCAGCAGGCGGTCCCAGCCCCCCAGCCGCATCACGGCATCCACGAAGGCCAGGCGGTCGATGTCGATGCGCCACGGCGGCTTGTTGGACAGGTCCATCGCCACCCAGGGAACCTCGACGGGCTCTTTGCTGTAGGCGTTTCGCGGCCGAGGCTCCGGCTCCAGGTCGTAGATGCCGGCGTCGTTCTTCGCCCACGCCTCGGGGTAGACCTTGCTCATCCCCCCTCCAGCGCCTCGCGCTCCAGGCGGTCGGCGCGAGCACGAAGCCATGACCGTATGGTGCAGCTTGCGAAGTCGCCCGCAGCCTCCCGCAGCCCCCTCGCCTCGGCGCGGCGGAGGGCGGCGGCGATCACCTCAACGGCACCTTCTGGATCAATGCCAAAGGGCATTTCCGTAAATGTATCCAGCAGCGCCTCGGCGGCGTCCTGCTCGGGCTTGGTGGGGTCACTCATCGCTTCTTCTCCTTT
>JACNJP010000045.1 GCA_014382465.1 Planctomycetota bacterium | reverse complement strand
GGTCGGGCTCGTGGCGTGATCAAGTCGCCGAGATGACCCCTTTATCCACGGCCTGTTAACGTCAAGCACATTTTCCAGAACGTCACTGAAGTCTTCATTCGACGGCGACAGCCGTTGGAAAATGGAATTGATGAATTGTGTCCGAGGATAACCGGCGGGTGTCAAGGTAGTTGTCGCCTCGTTGGGTGCCGTCATGCAGCCTCTTGCTCGACGGCTTCTTGGCTTTCCGGGTTGAGCCGGACGGTCCCGACCGGCTCCCAGTTCCCCCCTTCCCCTCGCGCACGACCAGCCGGACGGCGGACAGGTCCAGGTCCTTGATCCGCAGCCGACAGCAATCCATCAGCCGCAAGCCTGAGCCGTAGAGCAGCGTCGCCATGAGCCGGGTCGGGCCGCTCATCTCGCCCAGGACGCGCCCGACCTCCTCCCGGGTCAGCACCTCCGGCAGGCGGCGCCGCCGCCGCGCCGGCTGGATCCGGTCCAGGCGCGGCAGTTCCTTCTCCAGTACCTCGCGGAAGAGGAACAGCAGCGCCGCCAGGGCCTGGTTCTGGGTCGAGGGGCTGACCTTGCCGCGCACCGCCAGCTCGCTCAGGAAGCGGCCGACGTGCTCCGCCCCCATCTCGCGCGGGTGGAGTCCGCGGTGGAAGGTCAGGAAGCGGCGGATCCAGACCAGGTAGGCCTTCTCGGTCCGCGGACTCCGGTGCCGCAGGCGGAGCTGCCGGCGGCATTCCTCGAGCAGGGAGGGCAGGCTGAGCCGACGGTCGGGCGGGCCGTCGGTTACGCCCGCCCGTCGGCGCAGGCTCCTACCCGGCGCGACGGTGGCGCTCGACCTCGGCCTCCAGCCGACCCTTCAGCCGGTCCGTCTCCAGGTCCAGGTCGTAGTCCATCTGCAGTCCGAGCCAGAATTGGGGGGAGTTGTCGAAGTACCGGGCAAGGCGCAGCGCCGTGTCCGCCGTCACCCGCCGCTTGCCGAGAACGATCTCGTTGATCCGACGAGGAGGCACACTCAAGCGCCGGGCCAGGGCGTTCTGGCTCAGGCCGAACGGCACCAGGAACTCTTCCAGGAGCACCTCCCCCGGATGGACGGGCTTCAGCTTCTTGTTCTTCATGGCCACGTTCAGTGGTAGTCGACGATCTCGACGGCGAAGGCGTCGCCGCCTTCCCATACGAAACAGATCCGGTACTGCCGGTTGATCCGGATGCTGTGCTGCCCGCTCCAGTCGCCGGCGAGAGCCTCCAGCCGATTCCCCGGCGGACTCCTCAGGTCTCGAAGCGAGGTAGCGCGGTGCAGCATGCGGAGTTTCCGGAGAGCAACACGGTGGATCTCGGGCGGGAAGGCACGCACCCGCTGGCGCTCGAACAGCCGGCGGGTAGCCAGGGATGCGAAGGTCCGGATCATGGTATAACGCGTCGCGTTATGGCGCAACGGGAGGCCCCCACGAAGACTCCTCGTGGATCCATCCCCCATTGCCGACGGCCGGCCGAGCCGTCGGTTACGCCCGGCCTCCGGACCGTGCCCGCTCCCGGCTAGACTGCTCCGGAATCGGCCTGTGCGCGCGGCCGTGCCTGGCCTATCGAATCCCCCGACCGTCGTCCCGCTGCGTCCTCACGCTCCGCCTCCCCCACCGACCATCCCGAGCCGTGCCCCACACCCTCATCGAGAAGATCATCGCCAGCCACTGCGACCAGGAGGTCAAGCCCGGCGCCACCGTCGACATGCGGGTCGACGTGCGCGCGGCGCGTGACTTCGGCGGCGCGAACGTGGTCAAGAACCTGCTCGGCGCCGGCCTGGCGGTGGACGACCCGGAGAAGACCCTCTTCACCTTCGACTGCAACCCCGGCGGCAGCGACCAGGGCTACGCCGCCAACCAGCAGTTCTGCCGCGAGTACGCCCGCGACACCGGCGTCGGCCTGCGCGACGTCACCCAGGGCATCGGCACCCACATCGCCATCGAAGACGGCATCGTCGGCCCCGGCTCAACCTTCGTCAGCACCGACAGCCACGCCAACATCATGGGCGCGGTCGGCGCCTTCGGGCAGGGCATGGGCGACCAGGACATCGCCTACGCCTGGAGCTCGGGCAAGGTCTGGTTCAAGGTGCCGAAGTCGGCCCAGGTGGTGCTGAAGGGCCGCCCGGGGCCGCACGCCACCGCCAAGGACATCGTGCTCAAGATGCTCAACACCCTCGGCGCCGGCGGCCTGCTCGGCTACGCCGCCGAGGTGGTCGGCGACGTCGTCCCCGAGCTGGACCTCGAGGACCGGGTCACGATCGCCAGCATGGCGACCGAGATGGGCGGCATCATCGCCCTGTTCGAGCCCTCCCCCGCCGTCCTCGACTTCTGCCGCGACGCCGGCGGCCGCGACTTCCAACCCATCGCCGCCGACCCCGACGCCCACTACGACAAGGTGGTCGAGGTCGACATCGATGGCCTCGAGCCGATGATCGCGCTGCCGGGCAACCCGGACGACACCACCGCCCTGAGCGAGGTCGCCGGCCGCAAGGTCGACTCGGTCTTCATCGGCTCCTGCACCAACGGCCGCCTGGAGG
>JACNJP010000003.1 GCA_014382465.1 Planctomycetota bacterium | reverse complement strand
GCCATGGCGCGAGCGTCGTTGCCGGTGAATCGGTCGCCCATCTTGCCGTCCATCGCCTTCTCCAGCGCCGCGAGCTTCTGGTTGGTGACGGCCATGGCCTTGTCCAGGTCGTTGACCTTGGAGCCAAGGAAGCCGAGCGCCCCCGTTAGGAGGACAGCCGCCACGGCCAGCACCCACTTGGCAGCCCCGTTCATGGGCTGACCCTGCTGCCTCAGGGCTGCCATGATCTCGCGGAGGTCGTCAGGATGGAGTCGTTCACTCATTCTTCTGAGCTCGCCCAGGGTCGGTTGTCTCGGGATTTTTGTAGCCCATCTTGGAAAGGGCCAGCTCGAGGCGCTGCTTGTGCTCGGGGCTCTGGTTGATCCACCGGGCCAGGCCGCGGTCAGATTTTGCCATATCGCGCAGCAGGAGGGACCAGGCTTCCGGCTCCATGTTCTCCTGCTCCGCGGCGGACACCAGCATCTCGAAGCCCATCTCGCGGGAGGCTTGGAGGATCGTCCGGCCCATGACGTCGTGCCGTCGATAAGGGGAATCCCGCAAAGCCCCCTCGATGAAGTCCTTGTCGGCGGTGACGCCGGTGGCCTTGGCGAACTCCATGAAGGTCGCCTCGGCGGCGTCGATCTCCTCCTGGGGCCGGTCGAGCTCGATGAGCTCGGCCCAGTCCTGGACGGACTCCTTGAGCCACGCCCGGGCGGCGCGATGGTTGTTGTCCAGGAACTGGAAGTAGTGCCGCTGCACCCCGGATTCGACCTGCTTCCTGGGAATACCAGGCATCATCAGGCGGGCCGCCGAGAGCGGGCCGGAGTCATACCACAGGACCCTTCCATCCGCGGCGATCTTGGCCGTCACGCCGTTCTTGCCCAAATGCTCGCCCTTGTCGAAGGGGTCGAGGTCCGGCGGGGGCACCATGGTGTTGAAGCCGGGAATGCCGCGGAGCTGCTTCACAATGTCCGCGACCTCGTTCTCCCCCGGGCTCTGCATGTCAGACCACTCGAGGAAGCGCTTCACCTGGGTCGGGAAGGCGATCCGGAAGGTCTCCGCCGCGAAGCGCCGGCCGGCACGTCGGTCTCGAGCGACCACCCCATCCTGGATGTAGCCCGCGCTGGCGGAGAGCCACTGGACCGGGGCGCTGAGGCCTTGCGGAAAGAACAACCCCGGCATGGTCCAGTCGTGGACTTCCACGCCCGTCCGCTTCTCGACCGCGTCGGCGTAGGCGAACCAGGGATTCCTGATCGGCGCCGGCATGTCGGCCAGCCTGGTCCCCCAGGTGTGCGAGATGTCCATGCCGTCGGAGTCGTCGTCCCCGAAGAGCTGGGACATAATCCACGCCGTGGACCAGCCCACCGCAGAGGTCAGCATCCACGCCATCACCGGGGCCCGCAGCAGGCGCCGGTAGGCCTCCTTGTCCGCAGAGCGCGGGTCGTGGCCGTGAAGGACATCGGCGAATGCCCGCTGGGTCCGGGTCATGTCCATGTCAATCACGTTCATGGCCCGCATCCCCCAGCCGGCCAGGTGGAACCAGAACCTCCCGATGGGATTCCAGAGCACCATCGGGCTGTCGGTGCCGTCGTAGTGGAACTGCGTGACCCCAACAGCCTCGAAGCCCTTCTTGTTCCGCTCCTGCTCCGACATTCCGGCCCTGCCGGCGGCCCTGTGGCCGGCCAGGAAAGCCACTTGTCGGGTGTCCTTCTCGGCCAGCATGAAGAAGAACATGCTCACCGGACTGAACCCAGCCTTGGCCTTCTGGAGGGCGTTGGCGGTCTGGCCCAGGGTTCCACCCAGGCGAGCCCCCATGCCGCCCGTGCCGCCGGCCATGAGGAACTGCTCCGCGGGAGTCAGGATGCTGGCGTCGTGCAACAGCTCCTTGTAGCGGCCGCTCCTGGCCGCGATGATCCCGTCCATGGTGGCGACCGGGCCCAGCTTGTAGAGGTTCATCAGGTGCCCGCCGAGCCAGTTGGTGCCGGCGGAGGGCAGATTCCAGAACCCCAGCTTGGACTGGTAGAGCGCGGACCCGATCCTGTCCATCATCAGCTCGAAGCCCTCATAGGCGTCCGAGTGCATCAGGTGGCGCGTGAAGGTTTCGTAGTAGCTCTGCGCGTCGGTGCCTTCCCAGACATTGGCTAGGCCACCAACATCGCCCATGAAGAACTCTTCCCGGATCTCCGCGTCGGCGAGCTCTTTCGTCTTGCCGGAATCGCCCGCAGAGGTGAAGGTCCAGGTGCGCTCGTAGTTGCGCGCGCCAGACTTTTTCTTCACCGACCAGCGCTCGCCATTCCACCAGACCGCGGAGATGCCGCGCTTGATGACGTTGCCGGACTCCTTCGCCTGATCCTGGAGGTGCCGCGGGAGATCGTTGATCCTCTGCCCCGCCCGGTATTGCATCCACGGGGCCCGCTCCTTGCCAGCCGCCCGCATCCCAACGCCCGTCACGCCAGCGCCAATGGCAGCCCCGACCGGCCCGCCGGCCGCCGCTCCGGCAAGGGCGCCGAAGACCGTCGAGGGATTGATGCCGGGGCCGTAGACATCGTCCGCGGCGTAGCGCTCGTCT
>JACNJP010000278.1 GCA_014382465.1 Planctomycetota bacterium | reverse complement strand
GGACCTCCGCACTGTGGTGCCGTTCTACCAGGGCATCGCCGCCGAGACCCTGAGCGCGCTGGCGGCGGAGTACCTCGGCAGGGCCCGCGCCAACGTCTTGGTGGTGGATCCGGAATAGGCATGGACGAGCGCCAACGCGCGCAGGTCCTGGGTGCGCTGCAGGGCGCCGGCGGCCTGACAGAGGATGTTGCGGCGCTGGTGGGCACCCAGACCGGAGTACCTGAGGCCGAAGTCTACGGCGCCGGCAGCTTCTTCCACCTCCTCGACGACACCGCGGTCAAGCTGCGTATGTGCACTGGGTTGTCGTGCGCTATGAAGGGCTCACGGGAACTCCTGACGGCAGCCCAGGCGGCTGGTTTGCCGGCAGCGGAGTGTTCCTGCCTGGCGGCATGCGACCTGGCACCGGCAGCGCTGCGGGAGCGGGAGGTGTTGCCGGAGTTCGGGTCGGCCGAGTTGGACGCCGCCGGCGGCGACTGGCACGCGGTACGCCCAGAGCAGGCGGCCTGGTGTGGAGCGGTCGACGCGCTTCCCGGCGAGCTGGCGATGGACCTGGCGGGGGAGCGCGACCGCAGCGGCGACGCCTTCGCCCGGGCTGCCGAGCTTGGCGCGGGGGCCGTGATCGCCGAGGTCGATGCCGCCGGCCTGCAGGGCCGCGGCGGGGCGGGCTTCCCGGCGGCCTTCAAGTGGAAGGCGGTGCGCAGGGAGACGGCGGAGACGCGCTACGTGGTGCTCAACGCCGACGAGGGCGAACCGGGCGCCTTCAAGGACCGGGAGGTGCTGTTGCGGCGGCCGGACCTGGTGGTGGAGGGGCTGGCGATCGCGGCGGCGGCGGTCGGTGCACGCGAGGTGTGGTGTTACCTGGGCGCCGAGTCCGGCGGGCCTTGGCGCTCGTTGCCGGCGGAGATCGACGCGGCGAAGGGGGCGGGGCTCTACGACGGGATCGCGTTCCATCTGCACGCAGCCCCCGGCGCTTACATCTGCGGCGAGGAGACGGCCCTGCTCGAGGCGCTCGAAGGCAAGCGCGGCATGCCGCGGCTGAAGCCGCCGTTCCCGACTCAGGTCGGGCTGTGGGGCAGGCCGACCTTGATCCACAACGTCGAGACCATCGCCTGCGTGCCGGCGATCGTGCGCAACAGCGGCGCGTGGTTCGCGGGGCTCGGGCGCACCGGGCCGGGGACCAAGCTCTACTGCCTGAGCGGCCACGTGGCGCGACCGGGGGTCTATGAGGCGCCGCTCGGGGTGTCCCTTGACGAGCTGCTCGAGGCGGCCGGCGGCGTGGTCGGCGAGCTGAAGGCCTTCTCGCCCGGCGGCGCGTCGTCGGGCTTCCTGCCGGCGAGCGAGTCCGGCCGGCCGCTCGACTTCAAGAGCCTGGCGGAGGTGGGCTCGATGCTCGGCTCGGCGGGGATCGTGGTGCTCAACGACGCCGTGAACATGGCCGAAGCCGCGCTCATCCAGCTGCGCTTCTTCGAGGCCGAGAGCTGCGGCCAGTGCGCCCCCTGCCGCATCGGCACCCGCTTCCTGCGCGAGGCGCTGGAGGAGGCGCAGCGGCCGGGAGACGGCGAGGCCCGCCGCGCCGCCCTGCGCCACGTCGCCGATGCCGCATGGCAGATGAACGAGGGCTCGATCTGCGGGCTGGGGCAGGCGGCGCCGCTGCCGCTGACTTCGGCGTTGAAGTGGTTCCCGGAGGACTTCGAGGCGTGATCCAGAGCCGCCACCAGCTCTCGCTCAACGGCGCCGCCGTCAGCTTCGCCGCCGGCGAGACCGTGCTCGCGGTCGCGGCGCGCGCCGGCACGGCCATCCCGACCCTGTGCCACGACTCGCGGCTGGAGCCGGCCGGCTGCTGCCGCTCCTGCCTGGTCGAGATCGAGGGCCGGCCGCGCATGGCGCCGGCCTGCGCCACGCCGGCGGCGGACGGCATGGTGGTGGCGACCGCCAGCGAGCGGGTGGCGCGGCACCGGCGCACCTTGCTGTCGATGTATCTGGCCGACCAGCCGGCGGGGCCCGAGCGCGGCGGCCACTCGTGCGAGCTGCACGCGATGGCCGACGAGTTCGGCGCCGCGCCGGACTGGCCGAAGATGGCGCCGCTCCGCGCCGGCCGCGCCGACCCCAACCCCTACATCCTGTTCGAGCCGGACAAGTGCATCCTGTGCGCCAGGTGCACGCGCTACTGCGACGAGGTCGAGGGCGTGAGCGCGATCGCGCTGGCCAAGCGCGGGCCGGCGACGACGATCTCGACCGCCGACGGCCGCGGCCTCCTCGACACGAGCTGTGAGCTGTGCGGCGGCTGCATCGACGTCTGCCCCACCGGGGCCATGACCGAGAAGATGCCGCGCACGGCCGCCGCGCCGCCCGAGCGCGAGCTGGAGCCGGTGCGCACCACCTGCAACTACTGCGGCGTCGGCTGCCAGATGGACCTGAACGTCGACCGCGCGGCCAACCGCGTGGTAAAGGTGACCAGCCCGCCGCCCGGAACGACCACCAACGACGGCAATTTGTGCGTCAAGGGCCGCTTCGCCTACGACTTCATCGGCCACCCGGACCGGCTGACCACACCGCTGGTGCGCGCCCAAGACGGGTCGCTGCGGGAGGCCTCCTGGGACGAGGCCCTGCAGCGCGCCGCCGACGGCCTGCGCGGCGTCGCCGAACGCCACGGCCGCGACGCGCTCGGCTTCGTCTCGAGCTCGCGCTGCACCGGCGAGGAGAACTACCTGGTGCAGAAGCTGGCGCGCGCGGTGTTCGACACCAACAACGTGCACCAGTGTTCGGCGACCTGACACGCCCCCACCGTGGCCGGTCTGGTCACGACCTTCGGCGCCGGGGCGATGACCAACTCGATCGGCGAGATCCGCGACGCCGACTTCCTGTTCGTCATCGGCAGCAACACCAGCGAGGCGCACCCGATCATCGCCATGGAGATGAAGCGGGCGGTGCGCCGCGGCGCCCGGCTGGTGGTGGCGGACCCGCGGGCGATCTGGATGACCTCGATCGCCGACCGCCACCTGAGGCTGCGGCCGGGCACCGACGTCTGGCTGCTCAACGCCATGGCGCACGTGATCGTGGCCGAGGGGCTGGTGGACCAGGCCTTCCTGGCGGCCAACACCGAGAACTTCGAGGCCGTGGGCGAGACCGTGGCCCGCTACACGCCGGAGGAGGCGGAGGAGGTCACCGGTGTGCCCGCCGAGGACATCCGGGCCACCGCGCGCGAGTACGCCACGACGCGCAAGGCCGGCATCTACTACACGCTCGGCATCACCGAGCACACCCACGGCACCGACAACGTCTACGCGCTCTCGAACCTGGTGCTGATGACCGGGCACCTCGGGCTGGCCTCGGCCGGCATGAACCCGCTGCGCGGCCAGAACAACGTCCAGGGCGCCAACGACTCCGGCGCCAGCCCGGTCTTCTTGCCCGGCTACCAGCGCATCGACGACGACGCGGCGCGGGCGCGCTTCGAGGCGGCTTGGGGCGTGGAGCTGCGGCCCGAACCCGGCCTCAACCTGAACGAGATGATGAAGGAGGCCGGCAAGTCGCTGAAGGGCTTCTACGTCATGGGCGAGGACATCGTGCTCAGCGAGCCGAACGTCGCCAAGCTCGAGGTGGGGCTCAACCAGGTCGAGTTCCTGGTGCTGCAAGACCTGTTCCTGAACGAGACCGCGCGCTTCGCCGACGTCATCCTGCCCGGCGGCTGCTTCGCCGAGAAGGACGGCGTCTTCACCAACTCCGAGCGGCGGGTCCAGATGGTGCGCAAGGCGGTCGAGCCGCCGGGGCAGGCGCGCGCGGACCTGGAGATCCTGCAGGACCTGGCGCGGGCCTGCGGCGCCGGGTGGCCCGAGCAGGACGCGGCCGCCGTCTACGCCGAGATGGCGGCGCTTGCGCCCAAGTTCGCCGGCATCCGCCACGAACGCATCGAGCGCGAGGGCGGGATCCAGTGGCCCTGCGAGACCCTGGACCACCCGGGAACGCCGTTCCTGCACGAGGGCGGCGTGCTGCGCGGCCGCGGCCGCTTCGAGCCGGTCGAGTACCGCCCCTCGGTCGAGCTGGCGGACTCCGAGTACCCGCTGGTGCTCTCCACCGGCCGCACCCTCTACCACTACAACGCCGCCACCCAGACCCGCCGCGAGCCCGGCCTGGCCGCCAAGCAGCCGGAGGCCTTCCTCGAGCTGCACCGGCGCGACGCCCGCGACCGCGGCATCGCCGACGGCGACCTGGTCGAGGTCCGCACCCGCCGCGGCGCGGTCCGCTGCCGCGCCGCGATCTCCAAGCAGGTGCGCCCCGGCTGCATCTGGATGCCGTTCCACTTCGCCGAGGCGCGCGCCAACCTGCTGACGGTCGACGACGGTGATTCGGTCACCGGCACCGCCGAGTACAAGGTGTGCGCGGCCGAGCTCCTGCTCCTGGAGGGAGCCGCCGGCGGCGGCCCCTTCCCCGGCGCCTGGTGGGTCTAAGCGGCCGCCGAAGAAATCGCGAAGTGCACCCGAAATCGGCGCCGGAACCCCGTTAAGCTCGCGCCGCGCTGCCCGGTCCCCGGCTTCCCCATGGCCGCCGAGCGCGCCTCCGCATCCCCATGATCGACTATTCGGGCAAGCTCTACCGCCCCCCCTCGGAAGCTGATTCGCTGATCCTGCAGGCGACCCTCGGCTGCAGCTACAACGAGTGCAGCTTCTGCGGCATGTACCGCGACAAGGACTTCCGCGTCCGGCCGCTCGAGGAGCTCCAGGAGGAGATCGACTGGGCCCGGGTCCGGCTGCCGGAGGTCCGCAAGGTCTTCCTGGCCGACGGCGACGCCCTGGTCGCCAAGACCTCCTTCCTCGAGGAGCTGCTCGACCGGCTGAATCTGGCCTTCCCCCGGCTGCGGCGGATCAGCGTCTACGCCTCGCCGCAGTCCCTCCAGGTGCGCAGCGTCGAGGAGATGCGCCGGCTGCGGGAGAAGGGGCTGAGCCTCTACTACCTCGGGATCGAGTCGGGCGACGACCAGGTCCTGGCCGCGCTGCAGAAGGGGGTCGACGCCGAGGAGATGGTCCGGGTCGCGCGCAAGGCGGTCGATGCCGGCGTCAAGCTGAGTGTCATGATCCTGCTCGGCGCCGGCGGCCGCGAGCGGTCGCGGGAGCACGCGCGAGGGTCGGCGCGGGTGGTGAACGCGGTCCAGCCGCGATTCGTCAGCACCCTGGTGATGACCCCGGTGCCGGACACGCCGCTCTGGGAACAGCACCTCGCCGGCGCCTTCGACGAGCTCGACCCGCTCGAGCTGGCCTGCGAGCTGCGCGAGTTCCTCGGGGCGCTGGAGCTCGAGGGCGCCGTGTTCCGCTCCAACCACGCCAGCAACTACCTGGCGCTCAGCGGGACGCTGCCCAAGGACAAGCCGGCGCTGGTCGCGGCCCTCGACCGGGTGATCCAGGACCCGGCCACCGCGGGCTTCCGCCCGGAGTGGATGCGCGGGCTGTGACCTCGCCCCGGGCGATCTCGGCGTAACCGCGGCGGCCGCCGGCCGTCTTCCCCTTGGACCCGGGAAGACATCTGACAAGGAGGTCGCTGATGTACCGAAGACTCGTCCTGCCCGCCGCTCTGCTCGTGGCGGCGTTCACTCCGCTCGCTGCCCAGGAACCGGGGAGCGAGGTCACGCCCGCCTGCCCCGATATCGGCGTGACGAACCACCACACCGCGGTGACCACCGCCTCCGGCTTCCAGGCCTGCGAGTGGGGCATGATCGAATTCCACTTCGGTGGCGCCAAGATCAAGTGGGAGGATCCGGTCTGCCCGCTGTTCATCTTCTTCGAGCCGTACTGGACCGAGATCGGCGAGAAGCACGGCACCCGCATCCTGCAGGTCTACCTGTCGCGGAGCATGAAGTTCAACTACCGCTGCGACGAGGAGTCGGAGAACTGCACCCAGGTCTCGATCGACGAGTTCGGGCTCTACCCGGTCCACATCGACACCCACTGCGGCGAGCCGCCCCTGATCACGCCGCCGGAGGCACGATGAGCTGCTTGCGCGCGGCGGGGCTGGCGCTGTTCATCGCCGCGGGAACCGCCCTGGTGGCCTGGTGGATCGGCAGCTCCCCGGGGGAGCTGCCGGTCCGGTTCACCGGGCGCCGGGCGCCGGACCGGGAGTCATCGCTGGAGGCGGCGGCCGCCGCCCGCGGCGGCGAGGGCCGGACCCGGCTCCCCGACCAGCCGGCTGCGGGGCCGCCGACCGACCTGCTCGACCAGCTCCACCGGCGGGAGGAGCGCGGCGCGGCGTTGGAGCGCGCGCTCGCCGACCCCGGCCTGGCCTCCTGGGTGCTCGAGCGGCTGGAGCGGGTGGACTTCGTCTCGGCCCGCCACCGGGGGCTGGGCGGGGCCCGGCGGGCGGGCCCCCCCGTCGGGGAGGACCTGCCGGCCCCCCCCCCCCGGGGCCGGCCGACCTCCCTGGCGGGGGTCGCCGCGGCCGGCGCCCGCCACGACCGGGCCGCCAGCGCGGTGGCCTTCGCCTGGAGCGATCAGCGCCTGCTGGCAGCCGAGGACCTCGCACTGGTGCAGTCGGCACGCCCGGAGCAGATCGACGGCCTCGGCAGCTTCGAAGCCGGGGAGCGGCGCGCCGCCATGTTCCTGGCCCTGCTCGAGGACGTCCTTGGGGCGCACCTCGACCGCGGCCTGGACCCGGTGGTGCTGGCCTACCTCGGAGACCCGAGCGCGCAGGTCCGCATGCTCGCCCGCCGGCTGTGGTTCGCGACCGAGCGGAGCGGCGGCTGGACCGCGGCGCTGGCGGGCATCCAGGAGCTGGCGCGGGAGGAGCGCCTGGCGCTGATGCGGCAGATCGCCCAGCAGGCCGACCTGGAGCAGGCGGTCGCCGCCCTGCGGCTGGCCGAGGAGCGCTTCGGCGAGGGCCAGGGCTTCCTCCCGGCCTGGGTGGACCTGGGCGGCCGCGAGCCCGAAGCGGTGGCCTCGGTCTACGCCGAGCTGCTGGTCTCCGGCCGGGCGTCGGTCCTCCCCGAGGGGGCCTACCTCGTCGATCCCGAGCGCGACCCCGGCGGCTTCCTGGAGCTGCGGGACGTCTTCGCCGAGGGCCGCGGCCGCAGCAACCTGCTCACCGCTTACCTCGTCACCGCCGAGAACCGGGGATCGGTGGACTGGGACCTGGTCGAGGCGTCCTCCCAACGGGAGTGGAATCCCCTCGTCCGCGGCACCTCGTGGACGGCGCTCGCGGGCAGCGGCGAGGCCGACCGGGTGGCCAGCGCCTACCAGCAGCTCATCGACCCCGACTGGCGCTCCAGCACCCGGATCCCGGGGGTGCAGAACGACTCCCACCTGGTCCCCGGGTTGAGGGAATTGGCCCAGGGGCTGCCGGTGGACGCCCTCGGCGAGTACCGGCAGGCGCTGGCTGGATTCCGGCTCGCCGCCGAGGAGCTGGCCGGACTCGAGCAGCTCCTCGAAGGCCGGAGGGGCTCGGCAGGAGACATGTGACCCGACCGGGATGCCGGGGCCCGCCGGGCGCTGCTACGGTTTCCGGCCATGGCATCCCCCGCCGCAACCTCTTCAGGACCGGGCCAGAACGCCCCCCTCCTCAAGCAGCTCGCCAGCTTCTCCGGCGTCTACTGGATCGCGAATTGGATGGAGCTGGTGGAGCGCTTCGCCTACTACGGCGTGCGCGTGGTCCTGCCGGTCTTCATGGTGGCGGCCTTCGAGAAGGGCGGCCCTGAGTTCACGCACACCCAGAAGGGCGCCATCTACGGCGTCTGGGCCCTGGTCCAGAGCTTCGTGCCGATCTTCACCGGCGGTCTCGCCGACCGCTACGGCTACAAGCTGAACATCGCCGTCAGCACGGTGCTCAAGATCATCGGCTACCTGCTGATGGGCTACTGCATCTTCCTGTCGGAGACCATCGCCGGGATGCCGCTGCGGGAAGCCCGGCCGGCGGGCGCGGACACCAGCCTGGGCTTCTTCTGGGCCGGCGCCATGTTCCTGGCCCTCGGCACCGCGATCTTCAAGCCCGGCCTTCAGGGCCTGATCGCCCACCAGATGCCGAAGAAGTACGCCTCGGTCGGCTGGGCGATGTTCTATCAGATGGTGAACATCGGCGGCTTCATCGGCCCGATGCTGGCCGGGGTGCTGAGGGTCTTGGACTGGGACTACGTGTTCCTCGCCTGCGCCGGCGGCATCACCTTGAACTTCATCCCGCTGTTCTTCTTCAAGGAGCCCGATCACCACGGGGAGGACAACGACGCGGGCGTCGGCCGGGTGTTGCTCAACGCCCTGCGCGGCCTGCTCGAGCCGCGGCTGTTCTTCTTCACGATCGCCTTCTGCGGCTTCTGGCTGATGTTCTATCAGCTGTTCGACATCCTCCCCAACTTCATCGACGACTGGGTGGACTCGCGGGCGGCGGCGAGCGCCGTCGACGGCGTGATCGGCGGCCTGCCGATCTTCGTCACGATCTCGCCGCTGGTGCTGATCGTGGGCGGGCTCCGCTGGGCCTGCATGCGGGCCAACGGCAACGCCATGAAGCTCCAGGAGATGGGGATGTGGGTCGCCGGGACCGCCGCCTGCGCCTGCATCCAGCTGTTCCAGGACCTCGAGTTCACGGTCCCGACGGTCAACGGCGGCAACCTCACCCAGGAGTGGGTGATCAACTTCAACGCCCTGCTGATCAGCCTGTTCGCCTTCGGCATGGGCTACATCACCGGCAAGGTCCGTTCGCTGACGGCGATCATCGCCGGCATCGGGGTCTCGGCGGTGGCCATCTTCGGCCTCGGCGTCGACATGAACGGCTGGTGGATCCTGGCCATGGTCGGGCTGTTCTCCTTCGGCGAGATGACCGCCAGCCCGACCAAGATGCGCTACCTGGCGTCGATCGCGCCTCCCGGCAAGGAGGGGCTCTACATGGGCTACGTCAACTTCACCGTCGGCATCGGCTGGTCGATCGGCAGCGTCATCGCCGGCGACATGTACGACGCCGGGGGAGACAAGGTGATCCTCGCCAAGAGGTACCTGGTCGAGAACGCCGGCGTGGCCCAGACCGAGGTCGACGCCCTCAACAAGATCGACGTCCTGCCCTTCTTCGAGCAGACCACCGGGCACGACGCCTGGGCGACCCGCCAGCTCCTCTGGGAGACCTACGACCCGTCCTTTATGTGGAAGGTGTTCACCCTCATCGGCCTGGCGTCGATGGTCGGCATCATCCTCTACAACTACGTCACGACCCGCGCCTCCAAGGACCCGAACCACACCTTCAACGTCAACGGCCACCGCTGGGTCCAGATCGCCCTGGTGCCGATCGTCGGCGCGCTGCTGTGGGCGACCATCAACAAGCTGGCATTCCAAGGGGACTCGGTGGTCGACAGCCTCCCGGTCCTGGTCCAGTCGGTGATGTTCGGCGCCCTGCTGCTGGCCTCCTTCTTCATGAAGGCGGACCGGAGCGCCGACTGAGCGAGGCCGGCGCCGCCGGCCGGATCGAGGGCGCGAGCGCTCAGCTCGCGCCCTTGGCCATGAACACGGCCGGGATCGTCATCAGCAGGATCTTCAGGTCGAGCCACAGCGACCACTTGTCGATGTACTCGAGGTCCAGCTTGACCCACTCGTCGAAGTCGGAGATCTGGTTGCGGCCGCTGACCTGCCACAGCCCGGTGATGCCCGGCTTGACGCTGAGGCGGCGCTTCTGGTTGCGCTCGTAGAGGTCGACCTCGCTCGGGATCGGCGGCCGCGGGCCGACCAGGCTCATGTTGCCCTTGAGGACGTTGAAGATCTGCGGCAGCTCGTCGACGCTGAACTTGCGCAGGAGGGCGCCGAGCGGCGTGATGCGCGGGTCGCGCTTCATCTTGAACACCGGGCCGTCCAGCTCGTTGTGCTCCTCGAGCTCGTGCCGCAGGGCCTCGGCGTTCGGGACCATGGTGCGGAACTTGTAGCAGGTGAACAGGCGGCCGTTGAGGCCGACCCGCTCCTGCCGGAACAGCACCCCGCCGCCGTTGCGCTCGAAGATGAGCAGGACGGCGACGCCGATCATCAAGGGCGCCGCGGCGACCAGGACCAGGGCGGCGACGGTGGCGTCGAACATCCGCTTCATCACCCTGGCGATGTCGGTCATCGGCGAGTGGGAGGCCGAAACGGTCGTCAGGCCCTCGAAATTGTCGAAGCCCCAGCGCACCCCGGGGAAGAAGTTCTGCGGCATGCAGTAGCGCATCGCGACGCCCTGCTCGGCGGCCGCCGAGGTCAGGTCGAAGGTCGCTCCGGTCTCGTCCGGCAGACCGTCGACCCAGATCTCGTCGATCGGCTCGCGATCGAGGAACTGGATCAGCTGCTCCCGCGCCAGCACCGGCGGCTCTCCGGGGAGGTGCTCGCCGCTCCAGCTCGGTTGAACCCAGCTGGGCGGGTAGACCACCGCCATCACCCGGAAGCCCCAGTAGTCGTGCGCCAGGATGCGCCGCAGCAGCTCAGCCGGGTCCCGCTGGGCGCTGGCCACCACGACCAGGTGGCGGTAGTTGTAGCCCTTGCTGCGCACGACCCGCGCGGCGGTGCGGATGGCCAGCCGCGCGGACAGGGCGATGGCGACGTTCAGGCTCTGGAACAGCATCGCCGCCACCAGGTTGCCGGCGGGAACCTTGAGCCCGGTCAGCAGGGCGAGCAGGAACAGGAAGCAGAGGCCGTTGACCAGCAGGATCCGGCCGCTCTCTTCGACCAGCGAGCGCATGCGCTGGCTCTGGTACAGGCCGGCCATCTTGTAGCCGGTCAGCACCACGAACAGGGAGAGCAGGATCAGGAAGGAGTGGAGAAGCTCTCCGCGGTCGAACGGGGCCCCGCTGCCGATGAACCAGGACCGGAACCGCACCCCTGCCGAATAGGTGAGCAGCAGCAGGCCGGCGTCGAAGTAGACGAGAAGGCGGTGAACGAGAAGGCGGTGTCGTCGAAGCATGGCCAGCAGGGGAGGGAAGGCCGCCGACGGGATTGCGCTCAGGCGATCCGAGGGGGTGAATCCCAGTATAGCCGCGAAGGAATGCCCGCCCCCTTCGCCAGCGAGAGGAAGAGCTCCTCTCTATCGCCCACCATCCGCTCGGCGCTGAACCGGCCCTCGACGGTCCGCCTGGCTTCCTTGCCCATCTGCACTGCCCGAGCGGGATCCTTCACCAGTCGTAGAATTCGGTCCGCGAGGGCCTCGTGGTCGCCCTCCGGGATCAGGTAGCCGTTGGCTCCCTCCACGACCTGCTCGTCGATGCTGCCGACGTCGGTGCACACCACCGGCCGGCGGCTGGCCATGGCCTCGAGCACGGAGTTGGGGAAGGTCTCGACCATGGCGTAGGAGCACAGCACCGACAGATCCGCGGCCGCCAGCAGCTCGGGGATGTCGCTGCGCCGGCCGAGGGTCCAGACCGCCTCGTCCAGCCCCATCTCCTGCCGGAGCTGCTCGATGCGCGGCCGCTCCGGCCCGTCGCCCACCATCAGAAAGCGGGTCTCCGGCACCTCCCGGACCACGATCTCGGCCGCCCGGAGCAGCACGTCGTGGGCCTTCTCGACCCGGAAGGCGGCGACGTGGCAGACCACCGGGGCGTCGGCCGGCAACCCGAGGGCGGCGCGGGCCTCGAGCCGGCCGCCGCCGTGGTAGCGCTCCAGGTCGACGCCGTTGTAGATCACGACGACCTTGCCGCGCGGGAAGCCCTCCTCCTCCACCAGGTAGCGGGCGGCCCCCTGCGCCACCGCGACGAAGGCGTCGGTGATGCCGGCGAGCCAGCGGTTCGGCCGGTCGAGGATGCTGCCACCCTGCGGGTTGCGGGTCGAGTGAAGGGTCGAGACGATGCCGCGCACGCCGCTCAATTTCCCGGCCAGGCGGCCCCAGAACATCCGGTCGCCGCCGTCGCCGATGGTGCAGACGACCTGGATGCCCTCCTCCTTGATGATCCGCCGCAGCCGCCACAACACCGCGATGTCAGTCTTGCGCTTGAGCAACCCGGAGTAGAGCCGTACGCCGGCGGCTTCGACCTCGGGCGCCAGCGCGCCGGGTTCCTTGAGGCAGACGACCACCGGGCGCACCCGCCCCGGGTCGGTCTTCTGGACGATCTCCGCCACCTTGCGCTCCATGCCTCCGACCCGGAGGTCGGTCAGGACGAAGAGCACCGGGACGGGCAGGGAGGGGGCGGCGGGCATGCGACGGCTCGTAGCTAGACTGATCTCCCTTCCAGGCTAGCGCCGCCCCATGGACCGCCGTCGTGTCGCCCTCCAGCTGCTCCCCACCCTCGCCCAGGGTGGCGCCGAGCTCTACGTTTACCGGCTCGCCAAGCTGCAGCGGGGCGGGGCCCTCGAGCCGGTGGGCTGCTCGATGCTCCGCAGCGGACCGACCGAGAAGCTGCTCCGGCGGGCCGGGGTGCCGGCCCAGGGCCCCGGCCCCCAGCGGGCCCCGGGCCCGCGCCCCGGGGCCCCGGCGCGCGACCCGCGCCGGC
>JACNJP010000004.1 GCA_014382465.1 Planctomycetota bacterium | reverse complement strand
GGGGTGGCCCGGGGTGGGTGGGGGGGGGGGCGCCACGGGGGGGGCGTCCCGGGGGGCGGCGGGGGGGGGGCCGGGGGGGGGGGCGGGGGGCGCCCCCCCCCCGCCCGCCCCCCCGCCCCCCGCCCCCGCGCCGCCCCCCCCCGGCGCCCCGGCGGCCGCCGTGGCTCCGGCCCTCGCGCCGCCCGCCGACCCCGGCAAGAAGGTGCTGGCCGCGCCGGCGACCCGGCGCCTGGCGCGCGAGATGAGCGTCGATCTCAGCGCCGTCGTCGGCACCGGCCCGAACGGCCGCGTGCGCCCGGACGACGTGCGCGCCGCCCAGGCCGCTCCGCCGGCCCCTGCGGTCGCCGCGCCGGCCGCGCCGGCAGCTCCGGCCGCGGCGGCCGCGGCGCCGGTCGCCGCGCCGCTGCCGATCCCGTCCTTCCCGGCGGTGCTGGGCGCCCGCGAGGTCGAGGAGATCCCTTTCCGCGGCATCCGGCGCAAGACCGCCGAGGCGATGTCGCGCTCCAAGTTCACCGCGACGCACTTCAGCCTCATCGAGGAGGTCGACTGCACCGAGCTGGTGGCGGCCCGCGGCAAGGCCAAGGCGCTCGGCGAGCGCTACGGCGTCAAGGTCACCTACATGCCGTACATCATGAAGGCGGTGGCCATCGGCCTGACGGAGTTCCCGCAGCTCAACGCCGAGCTCGACGAGGAGCGGCAGGTCATCCTGCAGAAGCGCTACGTCAACCTGGGCATCGCCGTCGACACCCCCAACGGCCTGGTGGTGCCGGTGGTCAAGGACGTGCACCTCAAGGGAGTGCTGCAGCTCAGCGCCGAGCTGGCCGACGTCGCCGGCCGCGCCCGCGGCGGCCAGCTCAAGCCGGCCGACTTCCAGGACTCGACCTTCAGCATCACCAACGCCGGCAACATCGGCGGCGTGCTGGCGACCCCGATCATCAACTTCCCCGAGGTGGCGATCGTCGGCGTGCACGTGATGCGCAAGATGCCGCGCTGCGTCGGCGACGACATCGTCGCCCGCCAGGTCATGAACCTGTCGATCAGCATCGACCACCGCCTGGTGGACGGCGCCGACGGCGCCCGCTTCCTGGTGCGGGTGCGCGAGCTGCTCGAGGATCCGAGCTTGATGCTGCTGTAGGGGCGGCCGCGCTTCTAAGCTGGGAGGGCACTCTCCGGAACCCAACGATCGGATCACGGGTTGGGGGAGAGGTCGATGATTCCTGCGCCTTCCTCCCGTCGCTGGGCCGCGCGTGTCGCGGCCCGCTTGCGCTTGTGGCGCCCGGCCGTCCTGGCCGAGCGGGCTCGGCGGCTGCTCGCCGCCGGCGCGGCGGGTCGCGCTCGACCGCTCCTGCGCGAGGCGGTCCGCCGGGCGCCGTCGTGGGCCGAGCCCCACTACCTGCTCGGGCGATGCGCCGCCGCCAGCGGGGAGCGCGACGCCGAGGAGGCCGCCTACCTCCGGGCCCTCCAACTGGAGCCCGGGCACGAGGAGGCCGAGCGCGCCCTGCTCCGGCTGCGGGCCTGGCGCTACGAGCCGGTGATGGCCGGGTGGAGGTTCTTCCACGCCGGCCGCCATGAGGAGGCCATCGCCGCCTTCGCCGCCGCGTTCGACGAGCCGGAGGACCGCGTCGCCCCCGCCCTGCGCGGCGAGGTCCGCAGCGGCATCGGCTGGGCCCGCTACGAGCGCGGCGAGTGGGCGGCGGCGGAGCAGGCCTTCGCCGACGCCGTCGACGGCGGCGCCGCGCCCGACCACGCCTGGAAGGGACGCGGGATGAGCCTCTATCGGCTCGAGCGCCACGCGGAGGCCGCCGCGGCGCTGCACGCGGCGCTGGTGCGCAACCCGGCGATGCACGACGCGCGCGCCTTCCTCGGCTGGTGCGCCTACTCCCTCGGCCGGGCCGAGGAGGCGTCGGCGCACTTCCAGGCCGCCCTCGACGGGAATCCGCTGCAGGCCGACGCCTGGTGGGGGATGGCCTGGAGCGCCCGCCGGCGCGGCCAGCCGGCCGAGGCGCGCGCGAGCTTCCGGCGCGCCATCCAGCTCGGCCCGGACCACCCGAGCGTCGACCCGGCGCTGGCCCTGTTCACCCACGACGCCGAGTTCCGTGAGCTCCAGCTCCCGCTCGGCCAGGCGCTGCTCGACGCTGGCCGGCCGGCCCGCGCCCTGACCGTCTTCGAGGCCGGCCTCGGCGGCGCGCCGCGCGCCAAGGTGGCCGCCGCGCGCGCCCGGGCGCTGCTGGCCCTGGGCCGGCCGGCCGAAGCCGAGAGCGCCCTGGCCGCGCTCGAGGAGCACGAGATGGACGCCGAGCTGCCGACCGCCCCCGGCCTCAGCCCGCGGCACCTCAAGGCGCAGGCCGCCGCCGCCCTCGGCCACGGCGAGGAGGCCCGCGCGCTGCTGCGCGAGGTCCTGCGCCGCCGGCCCGACGCCCACCTCGCCCGCGTCAACCTCGCCCACCAATTGCTCGCCGCCGGTGAGCTCGACGAGGCCGAGTCCCACCTCCCGGCGGCCCTGGCCGCGCAGCCGGACCACCGTCCCGCCCGGCCCGGCCGGGCGGCGCCCGCCC
>JACNJP010000263.1:1298-12442 GCA_014382465.1 Planctomycetota bacterium | reverse complement strand
CGCCCCCCCCCCCGCGCCGGGCGCGGGGCCGCGGCGCGCGGCCAGCGCCGCCCGGGCACTGCTGACCGGCCCCCCCCCCCGGGGCTCCGGCCGCGCCAGGATCGGCCCCCCCGCCGGCCCCCCGCCGGGGACCGGGTGCAGCGTCGACCTCGCGGCCTTCAATCCTTACGGCGAGCTGAACTTCGACGCCGACAACGACGGCGTGCCCGACCAGCTGCGCTTCCCGCCGTGGCTTCGTAACCCGGACCCCGCCGGGGGCGACCTGATCCCGACGACCCGCGCCTGGGAGCCCTTCCTCTACCTGAACCCGGCCAACGGCACGCCCTACCGCGATCCGGCCCACCCCGAGGCCGGCTTGTGGAGCGACCTCAGCTTCGCCTTCGGCGAGCCCCTGGCGGCCGGCGCCGACGCCCGCGTCACCGTCATCGCCAAGCGCGCCCTGCCCCAGGCGCTGTGGATCGTCGACGACCTGATGCGCGCCGACGGCGCGGTCCCGGTCGAAATGAAGGACTAGCCTCCGGCCGCCGCCTCTGGCGTCGAGCCGGCCTCCTCTTGGCTGTCCGCCACCGCGGCGGCCAGGTTGTCCCTGTATTGCGAGACCTCGGCGGCGGAGCCCCCCAGCCGGGGTTCGGCGATCGCCAAGGCCTGGCCGAAGGCCTTCGCCGCGCCGGCGAAGTCGCCCTCCTGATAGAGGATCAGGCCGAGGTTGTTCCAGGAGATGGCGACGTGAGGGTGATCCTCGCCGAGCAATTCCAGCCGCATCTCCAGGGCGGCCTGGATCAGGGGCCGGGCCTCGTCCGCCGCATCGAGCCGCAGCTTCACCATGCCGAGGTTGTTGAGCGCCGTCGCCAGGTCCGGGTGGCCTGCGGGGTAGGCGGCGGCGTAGGCGGCGATCGCCCGCTCGAAGAGCTGGACGGCCTGGTCGAAGTGGGCCTGGGCGGCGCCCTCCTCGCCGGCCTCCCGGCCGGCGACCCCGCGCGAGAACCGGAGGAAGGCCAGGTTGCCGACCGACTCCGCCACCTCGGCGCTGGCGGGGCCGAACAGCCGCTCGCGGATCTCCATGGCCTCGGACCACACCGACTCGGCCTCCTCCCAGCGCCCCTCCGGGCTCTTGGCGAACACCGTGCCGAGCGCGTTCAACGCGTGCACCACCTCCCTCGACTCCCGGCCGCGTACCCGCTGGCTGAGGGCCAGTTCCTGGCGGTGGAGGCGCTCCGCTCCGGCCAGGTCCCCCTGCCGCCGCGACACGATCCCGAGCCAGTGGAGGACCTCGGCCTCGGTCTCCGGCTTCACGCCGCGGCCGAGCGCCTGCTCCAGGAGCTGGCGCGCCCCGTCGTTGATCTCGAGCCGGGTGTAGACCTCCCCAAGGACGGCGGACAGCTCCGCCTGCACCCGCGGGTCGTCCTCCAGCCCGGCCAGGGCCTGCGCCCCGTTGCGCTCGAGGAACACCCGCACCGGCGTGTCCCCGGGGTCCGACTCCCAGGGGTCCCCCTCCTGGAACAGGCTGATCATCGCCTCGGCGACCCGGCCGGAGGTCTCGGCCTCGCCGCGGGCGATGCCGGCCTGCCACAGGATGCCCGCGAGGCCGGCGACCGCGGCCGCCGACACCAGGGCGGCGGCGGCCACGCCGGCGCGGTGGCGGCGCGCGAATTTTCCGGTCCGGTAGCGCCAAGAGGCGGGCCGGGCGAGCACCGGCAAGCCATCGAGGCACCGGCTCAGGTCGTCGGCGAAGGCTCCGACGCTGGGGTAGCGGCGCTCCGGCTCCTTGCGCAGGGCCATCAGGACGATGGCGTCGAGGTCGGCGGCCCAGCGGCCGAGCTCGCCGACCCGGCTGGGCGGGGCCGGCTCATCGTCGCAGACGGTCCGCTCGATGTCGCGGATGGCGCGGGTCGGAAACTCATACGGCTGGACGCCGGTGATCAGCCGGTAGAGCATCACGCCGAGCGAGTAGACGTCGCTGGCGGTGGTGACGGTCTCGCCGCGGACCTGCTCGGGGCTGGCGTACTCGGGGGTCATCGCCAGCAGCGGCGCCACGGTCAGCTCCGGCCCCGCCGCGCTGGCCTCGGGGTCGAGGATCTTGGCGATGCCGAAGTCGAGCAGCTTGGGGGTGCCGTCGGCGGTCACCAGGACGTTGGCCGGCTTGAGGTCGCGGTGCACCACCAGCCGCCGGTGGGCGTAGTCGACGCCGGCGCAGACCTGGAGGAACAGCCGGACGCGGCCGGCGGTGTCGAGGTCGCGCTCCTCGGTCCAGCGGGTCAGCGGGTGGCCGTCGATGTACTCCATGGCCAGCCAGGGCGAGCCGTTGGCCAGGCGGCCGCCGTCGACCAGCTTGGCGATGTTGCGGTGCTCCAGCCCGGCGAGGGTCTGCCGCTCGCTGAGGAAGCGCTGCAGCAGGCTGCCGGTGTCGAAGCCCGGGCGGATGACCTTCACGGCCACCGTCTGCTCGAAGTCATCGACCCGCTGGCCGAGGTAGACCTCCCCCATGCCGCCGGAGGCGAGGTGGCGCTCGAGCTGGAAGGGCCCGGCGCGTTCGCCGACCAGGCTGCCTTCGGCGCCGGGCTCCAGCGGGCCGGAGAAGTAGGCCGCGGCGTCGGCGTCCAGCGCCCGGACCGCGACGCCCCGGTGGGCGTCGAGCAAGGAGAGCAACTCCTCCCGGAGCTCGTCGTCCTCGCCGGAGGCCGCCGCCACGAAGGCGCCACGCTCCTCGGCCGGCAGCGCCTCCGCCTCCGCGAACAGCTCCTTCACTCGCTCCCAGCGGTCCCGCTCCATCCCCCGCCAGGATAAGCCTCGACCGGGGTCAGACATCAATTGATATTCGAGGTCGTACCCCGAATAACAATCGATGTCTGACCCCGGTTTGGCAACAGGCGGCGAGCAGCGACAGGAGGATGAAGGCGCCGGCGATGGCGCGCAGGGCGCGTTCGGCGGTGAGGGGGCCGCTCAAGACAGTCTCCGTTGCTCCTTCTTCGATTCCAGCAGGTAGTAGGTCGCGGGGACGACGACCAGCGAGAAGATGGTCGAGGCCACCAGGCCGAAGATCAGGGCCCAGGCCAGGCCGCTGAAGATCGGGTCGAGGGTGATCGGCCAGGCGCCCAGCGCGGTGGTGCCTGCGGTCAGCAGGGTCGGCCGCATGCGCACCGCGCCGCTCTCGTAGATCGCCTCCCGCAGGCCTGCGCCGGCGGCGCGCGCCCCGTTGATGAACTCGATCAGCACCAGCGAGTTGCGCACCACGATGCCGCCCAGGGCGATCATGCCGATCATGGCGGTTGCGGTGAAGTAGACCGAGTCGAGGTGGCCGCCGACCTCGGTGGCGAAGAAGCGGTTGAGCAGCCAGAAGCCCGGCATGATGCCGATGGCCGTCAGCGGGATCGCCATCATCACCAGCAGCGGCATCAGCAGCGAGCCGGTCTCGACCACCAGCAGCAGGTAGATGAGCAGCATCGCCGCGCCGAAGGCCAGCCCGAGGTCGCGGAACACCCGCACCGTGACCTCCCACTCCCCTTCGCCGGCCCACTCGACCTCGAAGCCGCGCGGCAGCGGGTCGTCGGCCAGCCTGGACTTGAGCGACAGGACCGCCTCCGCCGGAGGGCGACCGGCCATCTCGCCGGTGACGTAGACCACCGGCCGCAGGTTCTTGTGGTAGACCGTCGCGTCGGCCTCGACCTCGAGGAAGCGGCCGATCTCCTCCAGGGCGACCATCGAGCCGTCGGCGGTGCGCGCCGCCAGGGCGCCGAGCTCGGCGGCCCCGGTCCGCTGGACGCGCGGCAGGCGCACGTCGATCGGCAGCGGCTGGCGCTCCCCGGGCGTCCGCAAGGTGCCGACAGCGCGCCCGGAGACGGCGGTGCCGAGCAGCTCGGCGACCTGCTCCTCCTCGACCCCGAGCAGGCCGGCCTGGAGCCGGTCCAGCGAGTAGTGGAGCCGCTGGTGCGGCTCGCTGGCCATGACGTCGAGGTCGGTCAGGCCGGCCTCCCCGGCCATCAGCGCCCGCACCCGCTGGGCCGCGGCCGTCAGCTCGGCGTAGGGGGCGCCGTCGTCGCCGTAGACCTCCGCCACCACGGTCGCCAGCACCGGCGGCCCCGGCGGCACCTCCACCAGGCGCATCACCGCGCCCTGCTCGGCGGCGATCCGCTCGAGGTCGCCGCGCAGGCGCAGGGCGATGGCGTGGCTCTGCATGTCGCGCTCCCCCTTCGGCACGATGTTGACGCGGATGTCCGCCAGCTCCGGCGAGCGCCGCAGGTAGGTGTGGCGCACCAGGCCGTTGAAGTCCATCGGCGACGGGACGCCGACGAAGGACTCGAAGTCGGTCACCTCCGGCTGCAGCGCCAGGAAGTCCTCGAAGGCGCGCACGGCGGCGTCGGTGCGCTCGAGCGTGCTGCCCTCGGGCAGGTCGATCATGACCTGGAGCTCGTCCTTGTTGTCGAAGGGCAGCATCTTCAGCGGCACCAGGCCGAAGGCGGCCATGGACATCGAGCCGCCGAAGAGCAGCGCGACCACCCCGAGCAGCGTCCAGGCGCGCCACCTCGACTTGACCCACGGCGCCACCGCCCAGCGGTAGAAGCGGCGCAGGAAGGGCGAGGTCGGATCGACCTCGTCCTGGGCGCAGGCGGCCTCGTCGGTCTCGCCGGGCTTGCGGCCGCGGTGCTTGAGCAGCACGTAGGCCAGCCACGGCACCACCGACAGCGCCGCCAGGGTCGAGAAGGCCACCGCCAGCGGCACGTTGGCCGCCATCGGCGCCATGTACGGGCCCATCATGCCGGTGATGAAGTACATCGGCAGGAAGCTGACGATGATCGTCAGCGTGCTCATGATCACCGGCGGCAGCACCTCGGCGACCCCGCGGAGCACCGCCTCCTTGGGCTTGCAGTCCCGGCGGCGGAGGTGGCGCTGGATGTTGTCGACGTTGGTGATCGGGTCGTCGACCACCAGGCCGAGCGACAGGATCAGCGCGAACAGCGTCACGCGGTTGATGGTGTAGCCGAGCAGCTGGTTCACCAGCAGCGCCAGGGCGAAGGACATCGGCACCGCCAGGGCCACTACCAGGGCCTCGCGCCAGCCGAGCGTGATCAGCAGCAGCACGACGACGCTGGCCAGGGCGAAGCCGATCGACGCCAGCAGGTCGTTGACCTTGCGGTCGGCGGTCTCGCCGTAGTCGCGCGTCACCACCAGCTCGACGCCGTCGGGCAGCACCTCGGAGCGCAGGCGCTCGGCCTCGGCGTGGACCGCGCGGGCGACCTGGGTGGCGTCGGCGCCCTTCTGCTTCGAGACCGCGATCGTGACCGCGGCGCCCGAGGTCCCGGCGGCGGCGCCGGCGGCCGGCCCGAAGCCGATGCGGGTGTAGTTCGAGGGCTCGCGCGGCTGATTGCGGACCTCGGCGACGTCCCGCAGCCGCACCGGCAGGCCGTCGCTGGCGGAGATCACCAGGCCGCCGATCTGCTCGGCGTCCGACAGCCCGTCGCCGGCGCTCAGGTGCAGCCGCGCGCCGAGCTGGTCGAAGTCGCCGATGTAGGTGGTGTGGTCGGCCGAGCGGATCGCGGCCGCCACCTCCGTCAGGGTCAGGCCGCGGCCCTGGAGCTGCTCGCGGTCGACCTCGACCAGCACCTGCCTGGGGGTGCCGCCGACCAGCTGCGTGCGCGACAGCTTGGGCAGCGCGTCCAGCCGCGCCTTGAACTCCTCCCCGAGGCGGCGCAGGTCGTACTCGTCGTAGCCGTCGCCGTAGAGGGCGAAGGTGACCACCGGCACGTCGTCGATCTCGATCGGCTTGGCCACCCAGGACTGGACCATGGTCGGCAGCAGGTCGACGTTCTGCTCGATCCGGTTCCGCAGCTTGATCAGCGAGTCCTCGCGGTCCTCGCCGACGTAGAAGCGGACCGTGACCACCGCCCGGTCGCGCTGCGACATCGAGTAGACGTACTCGACGCCGTCGAGCTGCCACAGGAGGCGCTCGAGCGGCGTGGCCACCAGGCGCTCGACCTCGCCGACCGAGTAGCCCGGGGCCTCGACGAAGACGTCGGCCAGCGGGACCACGATCTGCGGCTCCTCCTCCCGCGCGGTGGTGAAGATCGACACCGCGCCGAGGGCCAGGGCGGCCACCAGCAGCAGCATGGCGTTCTTGCCGGTGAGGAAACCGGCGACGATCCGCTCCAGGACCGGCCGGTCGCGCAGCTCGAGTTCGGACGGGCTCACGGCAGGCCGATCTCCTCGCCGCCGGCGAGGCCGGAGAGGACCTCGACCTCGGCCTGGCGCACGGCGCCGGTGCGGACGGCCCGGCGGACCCATCCGCGGTCCGCCTTCACCAGCACCATCTCGACCTGGCCGACGCGGAACACGGCCGCCGCCGGCACCACCACCTGCTGCCGTTCCCCCACTCGGTAGCGCAGCGTGCCGAAGTCCCCCGGCGCCGGGCGGTCGCCGGGCCCTTCCAGGCCGGCCAGCGGCACCCGGATGCGGACCGTGCGGCTGCGCGAGTCACTGCTCGGCGCCACCTCGGAGACGGCGCTGGCGCCCTCGCGGTGGCCCAGGCTCCAGGACAGCGTGGCCCCCAGCCCGGCGAAGTCGCGGTCACCCACCGGCACCTGCGCCTCCAGGCACACCTGCAGCGGGTCGTAGAGCTGGAACAACGGCGTCCCAGGGACCGCCAGGTCTCCAGGGCCGACCACCCGGGCTTCGACCACGGCGTCGACCGGCGCCAGGACCTGAGCCCGGGCGAGCTGGATCTCGGCGATCGCGAGCTGAGCCTGGGCCTGCCGCAGGCGGGTCTGAGCGCGGTCCCACTCCTGCTCGGGAGCGATCTTCTCGTCCCGCAGGCGGCGAACCCGGTCGGCCTCGGCCTGCGCCAGCTCCACCGCGGCGACGGCCACGGTCAGCGAGGCCTCGAGGGCCGAGGCGTCGATCTCCGCCAGGAGCTGGCCGGCGCGCACGTGATCGCCGACGTCGGCGTGCACCTTCAGGAGGCGGCCGGCGGTCTCCGCCGAGGCCTGGATGTGCTCCAAGGAGCGGACCGTCGCGGCGATCTCCCTCCAGACCGGAACGACCTGGAGCCGCGCCGTCGAAGTGTACGACGGCGCCTCGGCGGCCGCCCGCGAAGCAGGCGGCGGCGGGCTCTTGCCCTCCCGGCCCTCATCCGGTCCACAGGCGGCGGCCAACAGGGCCGCCGCGGCTCCGAACATCGGCGCCTTCATTCCTCTCTCCCGATCTCACAGTGGCTGTGAATGCAGTCCAGCAAGCCGAGCATCTCCACCCGCACCAGCCGGTAATAGACGCGCTGCCCGTCCCGGCGGGCGGCCAGGATGCCGTGCTGCCGCAGGGTCGCGAGGTGCTGGGAAGTCACGGCCTGCTCGCATTCTGCCACCTTGGCGATGTTGCCGACGCAATCCTCACCGTGGCGGAGGTAGTCGATGATCCGCAGCCGGAGCGGATGCGCGGTCACCCGGATCAGGGGGGCGGCGCGGTCCAGCTGCTCGCGAGGAACCAGGGGCGAAGTTGTCATCTCCACACCAATATATCTTGTCAAGAATATATGCCAGTCTTAAAATCTTGATATTTACCGATATCATACCTCGGGCTGCAGCAGCAGGCTTCCTGGAGCTTCATTCCGGCTCCTTCGGGCGACGAGGAGGGCAGAATGTCGAGGGTCCCGGTCCTGAGGACGTACCCGCACAGCCATGACCGAAGCTCCCTCCGATCCTGCCTCCCCTCCTCCCTCGGGCGAGAGCCCGGAGAACGCCGCGCCGGCCGCCACCAGCGCCACGAGACCGGCCCCGGCGACCCGAGCTCAAACGCTGCGGATCGTGGTCCGGCCGCTTCCCAAGGTGGTCTTCTTCTACCTGACCTGGATCGCCTCGCTGGTGTGCGCGATCGTCGCGTCGCTCGGCAGCGGCGACGCCCCGCCGCCCGGCCCCCTCGGCCTGATCTGGACCGGGGCGTTCTTCTTCAACGTCCTGGTGATCTCCTTCGACTTCAACGAAGAGCGCTCCCTGGTGGCGGTCCTGGCGCTGATCGTCGCCTTCCTGGCGCTGCTCTACTTCGGCGTCCTGGGCTCGGTCGGGGCCTGGTTCAGCGCGCTACGGCCGGTGATGAACGCCACCTTCTACTGGCTGGTCTTCGTCGGCTTCTCCCTCCTCTACCTGATCGTCTGGCTCAACTCCCGCTTCGACTACTGGGAATTCCGGCCCAACGAGGTCGTCCACCGTTTCGGCCTGTTCCCGAAGATGAAGCGGTTGAGCACCGAGGACCTGCGGCTCGACAAGGAGGTCCCTGACGTGCTCGAGCGGCTGCTGCTGGGGTCCGGACGACTGATCCTGACCTCGCCCCAGGAGCGGCACCCGATCGTGATCGAACACGTGATCCGGATCGGCCGGATCGACGACCAGATCGCCGAGATCATGGGGGTCAAGGCGGTGATCCACCAGAGTTGAGCGCCCGCCGAGAGCCGAAAAACCGGCGGCCGGACTCGCGTCCGGCCGCCGGCTTCCTTTTCCCCTTTGCTTTGCTTTTCCTCCTTTTCGCCATCCCCTGCGAGCCGGAGGCTTGAAAGAGAACCCATGCGTAGCATTCTTCTGATCGGCTCAAAACCAATGGGAACAGTAGGCTTTTTTGAGAATATTCCGGGGTTTCTTTCCGATTTCCTTGACGGATCAGCAGAGCTGTGGTTTCAACGCCTCAGTTCGGCGGTGATCCAGCGGCCGCGTTGAGCCAGGCGCTCGAGTTGGAAGCCGGCCGCCTCCAAAGCGGTGAGGGTCCTCGACCGGTTGAGGTCGAGGATCCCGCCGGCGAACAGCCGGCCTCCGGGCGCGCAGCGGTCCGCCAGGAAGGCGGCTGACGCGACGATCAAGTCGGAGTGGAGGTTGGCGCACACGACGTCCCAGCGGCCGCACACGCTCTCAAGCACCCCGCGCCAGAAGCGACAGCGCCCGGCGACCCCGTTGGCCGCCGCGGTCCGCCTCGCCTGGGGCGCGCTGGCCGGATCGGGGTCCATGCCGGCGACGCGCTCCGCGCCCAGCAGCGCGGCCGCCACCGCCAGGATGCCGGAGCCGGTTCCCAGGTCGAGCACCCGGGCCGGTCGGCCCTCGGCGAACCAGCGCTGCAGCGCGCGTAAGGCCATTCGGGTGCTGGAATGGCCGCCCGTGCCGAAGGCCGAACCCGCCTGGACCTGGAGCGGTCGGTCGGCTGCTCGCAGCGGCAGGCTGGCGCGGTCATGGAAGTCGGCGTGAATCACGAAGGCGCCGCAGCGGAAGGGACGCCACCGCTTCCTCCAGAGCGTCTCCCAGTCCTCCCCTCGGCGGAGCTCGAAGCCGGCGCTCCAGCTGCCCGGCCCCCAGCCGAAGGCCTGGGCCAATTGCCTCATCCGTGTGTTGAATCGCTCGGCGAGGCTGGGTTCGCAGACTAGGGTGAGGAAGGCCTTCGGACAGCGGGGCGGCGCCTCCCCCTCCAGGATCCCGGAGGGGAAGGCCTGCTCGGCGATCACCGCCCCCCATCCTTCCTGTTGCAGGCACCAGGTCAGGGTCTCCTCCCACCCCGACGGCACCCGCAGCCGCACGTGGAGCATCTCTTCGGCGGCCTTGGGGTCCATGGAAACCCTAGGATGAAGGCCGATGCCCGCGAAGAGCAAGAGCAAGTTCCCGCGCGAGAGCCGGGCAGCCCGCCGCCAGCGCGCCGCGGAGCTTCTGGCAGCCCTGGGCCGCCTCTACCCGAGCTCCCGCACCGCCCTGGACTGGCGCGACCCGCTGCAGATCCTGGTGGCCACGATCCTGTCGGCGCAGTGCACCGACGAGCGGGTCAACCAGGTCACGCCCGGCCTGTTCCGCCGCTTCCCGGACGCCCGCGCCCTGGCCGCCGCCAGCCAGGAGGAACTGGAGGCGCTGATCCGGTCGACCGGCTTCTTCCGCAACAAGGCCAAGAACATCCGCGGCGCGGCCGAGCGCATCGTCGCAGAGCACGGCGGAGAGGTGCCGGACACCATGGGCGAGCTGCTGGCCCTGCCCGGTGTGGCCCGCAAGACCGCCAATTGCGTGCTCGGGACCGCCTTCGGCCGCAACGAGGGCGTGGTGGTCGACACGCACGTCGGCCGGCTGGCGCGGCGCCTCGGGCTGAGCCGGGAGCGGGACCCGGTCAAGGTCGAGCGCGACCTGGTGGAGCTGTTCCCACGGGAGTCCTGGACCGTCCTCAGCCACATGCTGATCGACCACGGCCGCGCCGTCTGCACCGCGCGCCGGGCCGATTGCGACGCTTGCTACCTGGTGGAGCTGTGCGCCCAGGTGGAGGTCTGAGCCCTACCAGACGAAGGGCAGCTTGAGGTATCCGAGCGACGGCTTCGGCGAGGCCTGGCTCGGCCCCTGGCCGAGCGCGTCGATCTCGAAGGTCACGCGGTAGCGGACGAAGCGCTTGCCCTTGAGCAGCGCCAGATCGGCGGTCCACTGGTTCGGCGCCGGGACCACCGAGGCCGGCTGCTCCGGATCGTCGCTGCCCTGGACCTCCAGCCTTACCGCGGTCGAGGGCGGCAGACCGTCCTTGACCCCCAGGGCGTCGATGCGGAAGAACTTGGGCCGCAGCGCCCAGTCCTCGGCCGGATCCAGGGCCAGGAGCAGCGAGCCGTCGGTCACCCGCGTCCCGAGGCGCAGCTCGTCGGCCGCCGGGCGGTACTCGGCCTCGACGATCTCGAAGGTCGCGAGCGGGGCTTCGGCGCTGGGGAGGAGGTCGTAGCCGACCAGGGTCGCCGGAGAGCGCAGGAAGTGCTCGCGCCCCCGGGCGAAGCCGGCCGAGGCGGCGCCCACCCCCAGGCGGGCCGAGCGGAAGGGGGCGGGGCGCTGGGGCGCGCGCGGCAGCTCGGGCGGCGCCGCGACCGGGGCGCCGTCGCGCGGCACCCAGCCGTCGGGGAGGACGCCGCCGAAGCGCAGCGCGGGGTCGGCCCAGTCCGGGAACGGGCCATCGCCGTTGGCGGGCTGGCGCAGGCCCGCCAGTCCGGTGTCGATCCACACGCTCTGGGCCTGCGAGGCGGAAGCGAACAGCGGCACGCAGACGTATGGCTGCGGCCGGGAGAAGAAGCGCAGCACCTCCTCGACGCGGTCCGGATCGGCGGCGGTGCCGGCGGGATCTCCGTGATGCACGTAGTCGCGGGTCCCCGCTTCAGCAACAGCCGGCCACAACAA
>JACNJP010000263.1:0-1288 GCA_014382465.1 Planctomycetota bacterium | reverse complement strand
CCGGGCGGGCGGTGGCGGCCGGGGGGGGGCGCCGGGTGGGGGGGGGCGCACGCGCGGCGGCCGCCCCCCGCGGTGGCGGGGGGGGCGAACGGCGGGTCGCCGGGCTGGCCGGCGTGGCCGGCCGGGCCGACCACGAGTTCGCGCAGGTCGATGTAGGCCGCCGAGTGCAGGATGACGTGGCCGCCGCTGCCGCCGCCGGAGCCGGAGACCTGGCGGTCGGCGAAGATGGTCGACTCGCCGCCGTGGCCGATGCCGCCGTTGGCGCTGACCGAGCCGGAGGGGCCGAAGACCAGCGGGCCGATGGCCAGGAGCTGGAGCTGGCCGCCGCCGCCGCCGCCGGGGGCGCCCTTGCGGTAGTAGCTGGTGCCGCAGTTGGGCGGCCAGGGCTGCATCCGCCAGGAGAGGTTCACGTTCAGCAGGTTGCCGAAGCCGTCGGTCTCGCGCTGGACCTGGAATGAGTCGCCGCTGGCGCCGCCGCCCGAGCCGGCCCAGGGGATCAGCAGCTCCCCGCGGGTCAAGCTGCCGTCGAGGTTGATGCGCGCTCCCCAGAAGTCGTTGCCGGTGCTGCCATCGGCGCTGAAAACCGAGACGCCGCGGCGCCCGCCGTCGGGGCCGTTGGTCGGGTGGCCGTAGTCGAAGGGGATCAGCGGGCTGTCCCAGGCCGGGTCGACCTGGCTCGCCTGGTCCGGCGGATCGACGTAGTCCGGCAGGCCGTCCTCCATGCCGTAGACCCCGTGCGGGAGGGTCGGAGGGTTCTCGGGATCGAAGCCCAGCACCGCGTCCACCGAGCTCCCGCGCATTCCGTCCTCACCGCCGGGCACCGGCAGCCGTCGCGCCCCGAGCGCCGGGTCGAGCCAGACGCAGTCGGGCCAGTAGGGGTGGCGGTCGGGCTGATGGTCGTGCTTCTGGTTGTCGGCCGAGCTGGGCCGCTGCGCGGCGGTCCAGCCGTCCCAGACGATCGCTTCGTTCCAGGTCTGGGAGAAGCTGCCGCCGCCGCCGCCGCCGGCGATCAGGTGCGGCGGCGAGCTCGCCAAGGCGCCGATGTTCTGGTTCTGCTGCAGGCCGCCCTCGCCGCCCTGCCCGCCGGCCAGGCTCAGGCCGAAGGGGCCGTCGCCGCTGTCGCCGCGCGGGGTGATCGAGGCGGTGATCCGCGACGACATGCCGCCCTGCCCGCCGCCGCAGTTGCCGGCCACCGGCCCCTGGGGGAACTGGGGGGAGCAGAGGCTGGTCGGCCAGCTCGAGTCGTCGCCGCTGACGTCGATGACGCCGTCGATCCGGGCGCTGCCCT
>JACNJP010000290.1 GCA_014382465.1 Planctomycetota bacterium | reverse complement strand
GAAAGCTCTTTCGGATGGAAAATCCCCTTTCTGGCCGACAATTCTATAAAACGGAGGGCTGGGAGCGGTGCTTTCAGCCCCCCCACTCCCCCTCCAGACCGCCCTGGAAAGGCGGGAACCTTGTCTGCCCTGCGGTGGTCCCCCTCTTGGGGATCCTCTTGGAGACGAGGCCCATCGTCCGCCCTCCAACCTCAACCCCAGACCGGAACCCGAGCACTCCCATGAAGTTCACTCCCTGGCTCGCCTCGCTGGCCGCCGGTCTCGTCCTCGCGGGCGGGGCCCTGGCCTGCATCGAGGCCCTCGACCTCAACAAGATGGTCCAGAAGACCGACGCCGCCGTCCGCGGCGAGATCACCGCGGTCCACTCGGTCCTCTATCAAGTGTCCCAAGAGGACCGTCGCATCTACACCGTGCTGACCGTGGAGGGCACCGACCTCTACACCGGCGAAGCCCGCACCATCGAGGCGGCCTTCCTGGGCGGCAGCTACGGCGGCGACACCATGAACGTCACCTGCATGCCCCACCCGGCGGACTACCGCCTCGGCAACCAGGTCGTCGTCTTCAGCGCTCCCGTCGAGGGCTGGGGCCCTGAGATCGACCGCTGCGTCTACGCCGCCATGGGCGGCATCTTCCGCGAGGTCGCGACGCCCAACGGCCCGGTCCTGATGGGCAAGGGCGAAGGCACCGCGGTCGAGAAGAACACCCGGCTGGCAGACCTGCAGTCCGGCATCCGCAAGGCCCTGGCCGACAAGGCCAGCAACAAGTGAGGAGCCGCACATGAACAACCTCCTCAGAATCTCCCTCGGCGTCGTCCTCGTCGGCGGCGCGGCCACCCTGGTGGTCCCGGATGAGGCCACCGGCTTCTCCACCATCGGCGGCAACCTGGGCCTGACCCAGCGCGACTTCCGCATCTACGACAATTTCATCGACGCCGCGTCGCACAACAACACCCAGCCGCACGCGAACTGGCCGGGCTTCACCGAGATCGAGCTGGCCTGCTGGAAGGCCGGCGCCGAGTGGGGCAGCCGGGTCTTCGGCGACGGCTCGGGCGACTCCACCCAGTACCAGATCGGCGACGGCCGGTCGAACTTCAACTACTTCTGGAACGGCGAAGCCTCCGGCACCGGCGGCTACAACGCCAACATCAACTCGCCGATCGCCGGCTCGAGCGGCGGCGTCCTCGCCTACACCGAGACCCCGATCAGCGACGGCTGGCGGATCCGCTACTACGAGTCCTGGACCTGGGGCGACGGCCCGGACCAGCTCAACAGCGGCGAGATGGACATGCAGGGCATCGCCTGCCACGAGCTCGGGCACGCGCTCGGCCTGGGCCACTCGAGCGACAGCTCCGCGACCATGTACGCCTACGCCAACGGCAACGGCGTGCCGAACCGCTCGATCGAGACCGACGACCGCAACGGCGTGATCTTCATCTACGCCGCGCGGGACGTGAACATCAACCCGTCGATCGACAGCGTCAGCGGCTCGCTCTCCGGCGGCGGCACCTGCGTCCTGACCGGGACCAACTTCGCTGCCAGCGGCAACGAGATCTGGCTCAACAGCAGCGCCATCACCAACGACAACGCCGGCGGCGAGCCCTACAAGATCCTCAACGTCCCCTCCACCAGCGGCGGGACGCAGATCTCCTTCACGGTGCCCGCGACCGGCATCCTGGCGGGGGCGGTGCACGTCAAGGCGGCGGGTGGGACCAGCCACAAGTACCTGAGCGAGGGCGAGCCCTTCGCCTTCGGGGGCGGCGGCGGCGGCAACACCGACCAGATCTTCCTGGCCGGGACCACCGCGGCGGCGGCTGGCACCACCGCCATCTTCAGCTTCACCGGCGCTGGCGCCAGCCAGACGGCCTACCTGCTGTGGAGCCTGAGCAACGCCGGCACGACGATCCAGGGCCACCCCTTCGACATCGGCTCGCCGTGGACCCTCGGCCCCGCCACGACCTCCGACCCCACCGGCGCCGGATCGTGGATGGTGACCATCCCGCAGGCGGCCGCGGGCCTGACCATCTACCTCGAGGTGGGCCAGAACGACAACGGCACGATCCTCGACTCGAACCTGCTGACCTTGACGGTCTTCTGATCCGTCCGCCCGACGGATTCCGGGCCGGCCCCTCTCGAGGGTCCGGCCCTCCTTCTTTTCCATCGGGGCCGCCGGGTTCAGGACGCCGCCTCCGCCGGCCGATGGAGGGGACCCGGAACCCATGACCGCTCCCCCCCAAGACCTGCTCCGCGCCCGCCGTCTCCAGGACCAGGGCCGCTTCCTGGCCGCCGCCGACCTGCTGCTCGAGACCTTCCGCGAGTCGCCGAACGACGGCGCGATCGCCCGCGAGATCGGGCTGGTGCTGCTCGCCGCCGGGGATCCTCATGGCGCGCTGGGCTACCTCGAGCGCGCCCGCCACGCCGACCCGGCCGACCCCGCGGCGCTGCGCGGCTCGATGGAGGCGCTCCACCAGCTCGACCGGCGGGACGAAGCCGCCCACGCGCTCCTCGCCGGCCTGATGGCCGGGATCGAGCCGGCGGAGCTCGCCCGCGAGATCGGGCCCGAGCTGGCCGCCTGACCGGGACAGGAGCTGGACCCGAGGACAGTTAGGCTGGGGGCCTTGATCGAGCCCACCCCCCCTCCGCCGGGCGCCTCGCCCGCTGCGGCCCTGGACCCGGGCGCGCCGACCGCTGAGCCGGTGGTCCTGGAGGACATGATCGCGGTGGTGCGCCTGCCCGCCCTGTTCCGCAAGATCGACGCCGTGCTCGAGCGCATGCTGAGCTCCTTCTCCCTGCCCGAGGACTCCAGCTTCCGGCTGGCCTCGGCCAAGGCCGGCGACGGCGTACACGAGTACGGACTGCGCTGGACCGACGCGGAGGCCCACCTGGTGCTCTTCGCCGGCATGTCCTGGGGCGCCCTCGGCCACGACCCGCTGTGGGAGGTCCGCCTGCAGGGCGGCCCCGAGGTCGGCGCCGCCGCCCTGCGCGCCAGCGGCATGCTGCGCATGGCCGCGCGCCGGGCCGAGAGCCGCTTCAGCGAGTGGGACCGCTTCTGGCACGAAGACCAGGCCGAGGCCGGCTACCTGGTCGGCGCCAGCGCCGCCTGCACCCGCTTCCTCGAGGAGGAGAACCCCGACGGCACCGCCGCCGAGTACCTCTCCGGCGCCCTCCACGCCCTCCACCGCTCCGGCGCCCTCCAAGCCCTTCGGGAGGCCGCCATTTCGGGGTCAGACATCAATTGAATTGGGAGGTACGACCCCAATGAAATGCCTGCAATGCGAATATGAGATCTCGAGCTTCACGGAGGCTCTGGAGGCCTTGGAGGGGGGCTGCCGGTGCTTGCTGTGCGGCAGCCAACTGGCTCGGGAGGAGCTGGTGGCGGCGGTCGACCGGTGGAAGGACGAGGAGCTGCTGCGGGTCGGCGAGCAGCGAGCCCAGACCGAGTCCGAATTCGCCGAGGAGGAGGAGCTCCACGAGGGTGTGCCGGACTTCGGCGATGAAGGCGAGGACGAGGAAGATCCCCTGTTCTGACCGCCTGGACTGCCATTCCAGCAGGAAGTGCCGCACGGGCAGGGCCGGACGAAGCGCGGAAGTTACTTATTCATAATGACTTGGGTCATCAGGCGGAATTCTTGCCCGGTGGCACAGCGGTTGCACAGGTAGGTCGGTCAAACCGCCATGCCCTACCGCATCCTGGTCGCCGACGACAGCCTCGACTCCCGCAAGGTGCTGCAAGCCTTGCTGGTGGCCGCTGGTTTCGACGTCGAGTTGGCCGAGGACGGCTCCCAGGCGCTCCAGCGCCTGCTCGCCCGTCCGGATGCCTTCGCCCTCTCCCTGCTCGACGTCCACATGCCGACCCTCACCGGGCTGGAAGTGCTGTTGCAGCTTCAGTCGGCGGGGATGGTGGTTCCCAGCATCCTCATGACCGGACATCCGTCGCGGGCCATCGAATCGGCCGCCCTCGAGGCCGGCGCGCGCACCATCCTGCGCAAGCCGATCACCGCCGAGATCCTGCGCATCACCGTCCGTCAAGTCCTCCGCGAGATCCGCCCGACCAACGGGCCTGAGTAAAGAAACAAAGAGTCCCGATGGCCAAGACCGCCAAAAAAGTTGCCATTCGCCCCCTGGGTGACAAGGTCCTCGTTCAGCGCCTCGCCGCCGCCGAAATCAGCGCCGGCGGCATCGTCCTGCCCGATTCGGCGCAGGAGAAGCCCAAGCAGGGCACCGTCATCGCCCTCGGCGACGGCCGCGTGCTCGGAGACGGCAAGCGCACCGAGTTCACCGTCAAGAGGGGCGACACCGTGCTCTTCACCTCCTACGCCGGCACCGAGGTCGAGTGGGAGAGCGAGGAATACCTGATCCTGTCCGAGGAAGACATCCTCGGCATCGTGGGCTGAACGGCCTGATTCCCGGATACCCCCAACCTAGCTGAAATCATGGCTGCCAAGAAAATCGCCTACGACCAGGACGCGAGAGAGCACATCCGCAACGGTGTCAGGAAGCTCGCCGCCGCCGTCAAGGTCACCCTCGGCCCCCGCGGCCGCAACGTCATCATCGAGAAGAGCTACGGCACCCCGACCGTGACCAAGGACGGCGTCACCGTCGCCAAGGAGATCGAGCTCGAGAACAAGTACGAGAACATCGGCGCCCAGCTGGTGCGCCAGGTCGCGTCGAAGACCAGCGACGTCGCCGGCGACGGCACCACCACCGCCACGGTGCTGGCCGAGGCCATCTTCGAGGAGGGCCTGCGCTGCGTCACCTCCGGCGTCAACCCGGTCGAGCTCAAGCGCGGCATCGAGGCCGCGGTGGCCGAGGTCGTCTCCTTCCTGAAGAAGAAGTCGACGCCGGTCAAGAGCATCGAGGAGATCAAGCAGATCGCCACGGTGGCCGCCAACAACGACTCCGAGATCGGCGGCAAGCTGGCCGAGGCCTTCGAGAAGGTCGGAAAGGACGGCGTCATCACCGTCGAGGAGGGCCGCTCGCTCGAGACCGAGATCACCTGGGTCGAGGGCATGCAGTTCGACAAGGGCTACCTGTCGCCGCACTTCGCCACCGACATGGAGTCGATGAGCTGCGAGCTCGAGGACCCCTTCATCCTGATCTACGAGAAGAAGATCTCCAGCGTCCGCGACATGCTGCCGGTGCTCGAGGAGGTCGCCAAGGCCGGCAAGCCGCTGCTGATCATCGCCGAGGACGTCGAGGGCGAGGCCCTCGCCACCCTGGTGGTCAACAAGCTGCGCGGCATCTTCAAGTGCTGCGCCGTCAAGGCCCCGGGCTTCGGCGAACGCCGCAAGGCCATGCTCCAGGACATCGCGGTCCTGACCGGCGGCACCGCGCTGATGGAGGACCTGGGCTACTCGCTCGAGAAGGCCACCCTCGACCTGCTCGGCCGCGCCAAGCGGGTCACCATCAACAAGGATGAGACGGTCATCATCGAGGGCGCCGGCTCCGCCAAGGACATCAAGTCCCGCATGGAGCAGATCAAGGCCGAGATCGACAAGGCCACCTCCGACTACGACAAGGAGAAGCTGGTCGAGCGCCAGGCCAAGCTGGCCGGCGGCGTCGCCGTGGTCAACGTCGGCGCGGCCACCGAGGCCGAAATGAAGGAGAAGAAGGCCCGCGTCGAGGACGCTCTGCACGCGGTCCGCGCGGCCGCCGAGGAAGGCATCCTGCCCGGCGGCGGCACATCGCTGATCCGCGCCCAGGCGGTGCTGGACAAGATGGTGCTGCCCGGCGACCAGAAGTTCGGCGCCCAGATCGTGCGCCGCGCCCTGGAGGCCCCGATCCGCCAGATCGCCGCCAACGGCGGCCTCGACGGCTCGATCGTGGTCGACCGCGTCCGCAGCCAGAAGAAGTTCAGCATGGGCTACAACGCCGCCACCGACCAGTACGTCGACCTGGTGGCCGACGGCGTCATCGACCCGACCAAGGTCGTGCGCTCGGCCCTGCAGAACGCCGCCTCCGTCAGCACCCTGCTGCTCACCACCGAGGCCCTCGTCACCGAGATCAAGGAGGACGCCGCGCCGGCGATGCCGCCTGGTGGTGGCATGGGCGGGATGGGCGGGATGGGTGGAGGAATGGGTTTCTGATCGAGTGATCGGGTACCCGGCTCGACCCCGACGGGGAGAGCAGAAAAGAACCGAGCTCTGCGGCTTTGACCGAGCGAAACGCTCTCACGTCGCCGCAGAGCTCGGTTCTTTTCTGCTCTCCCCGTCGGGGCCGAGCCTTGCCCCGCGGCATCGGATCGCGACCGGCATTTTGCTTGAGCCTCGGGGTCGAGAGGCCATCATGGGGTCAGACATCGATATGAATCCAATGTCGGACCTCTCCTTTCAATCGAGGTCTGACCCCGGTATTTCGCCTAGAATCGTGGCTCGGCATGCTCTCCCCCCGATCCGCCACCACCCTGCTGCTGGCCGCAGCCGCGGCCGCCGTTCCGATCTTCGCCGCCCCGCGAGGGGGCGACCCGGAGCCGGTCGACTTCAACCGCGACGTCCGCCCGATCCTGTCGGAGAACTGCTTCGTGTGCCACGGTCCCGACCCGGGAACGCGCAAGGCCAAGCTGCGGCTCGACACCTTCGACGGCGCCACCGCGGCGGCGCGGGGCTCCGCCGCGGTGGTGCCGGGCGACCGCGAGGAGAGCGAGCTGTGGTACCGCGTCAGCACCGGCGACTTCGACGACCACATGCCGCCGGCGGAGAGCGGCAAGTCGCTGACGCCGGAGCAGGTCGAAGTCCTGGGCCGGTGGATCGACCAGGGCGCCCGATACGACCTCCACTGGTCCCTGGTGCCGCCGGTGACCGGGGAGCTGCCCGCGGTCGAACACGAGCAGTGGCTGCGGAGCCCGGCCGATCGATTCGTGCTGCAGCGGCTGGAGCAGGAGGGCCTCGCCCCCTCCCCCGCCGCCGACCGCGCCACCCTGCTGCGCCGGGTAAGCCTCGACCTGACCGGCCTGCCGCCGAGCCTGGACGAGCTCGACGACTTCCTGGCCGACCCGTCGCCGGACGCCTACGAGCGCGCCGTCGACCGCCTGCTCGACTCGCCCCGCTACGGCGAGCACCTGGCGCGCCACTGGCTCGACGCGGCCCGCTACGGCGACACGCACGGCCTGCACCTCGACAACCAGCGCACCATGTGGCCCTACCGCGACTGGGTCATCCGCGCCTTCAACGACAACAAGCCCTTCGATGATTTCGTGGTCGAGCAGCTCGCGGGCGACCTGCTTCCGGAGCCGACCACCGACGACCTGGTCGCCACCGGCTTCAACCGCTGCAACCCGACCAGCGCCGAAGGCGGAATGATCGCCGAGGAGTTCCTGGCCAAGTACGCCATGGACCGGGTGGACACCACCTCGACCGTGTTCCTCGGCCTGACCATGGGCTGCGCGCAGTGCCACGACCACAAGTTCGACCCGTTGCAGCAGCGGGACTACTACCGGATGTTCGCCTTCTTCAACAACTTCGACGAGAAGGCCAGCGACGAGAACATCATGGCGCCGCCGCCGGTCCTGAGGGTGCCGTCGCGCCAGCAGGAATCCGAACTGGGACGTCTCGGCGCCGAGCTGGCCGGGCAGCGGGCGGCGATGGAGGCGCCGATGCCGGCGAGCGACGCCGCCCAGGCCGAGTGGGAGCTGGAGCAGCGCTGGGCGATCGCCGACCGCTGGAGCCCGTTCCGGCCAGACGGCTTGGCCAGCGTCAACGGCACCGCGCTGGACCTCGGCCCCGGCGGCGCCATCGACGCCGGCGGCCCCAGTCCGGACATCGAGGTCTACGAGCTGCGCGGCAGGGCGCCCATGGAGCGGATCCGCGCCCTGCGGCTCGAGGTCCTGCTGCCGCCGGACGTGGTCGGCGTCGGCCGCTGGCCCGACAACGGCAACGTCGTCATGAGCGGCTTCGAGGTCGCGGCGGCCCCCGCCGGAACCGAAGACTTCCAGCCGGTGGCGCTGGTCCACGCCGTCGCCGACTTCTCGCAGGACCTGTGGCCGATCACCGCCGCGCTCGACGGCCGCGCCGACACCGGCTGGGCCCTCCTGCCGCGGACCGGGGAGGAGCACCAGGCGGTGTTCGCCCCGGCGTCGCCCTTCGGCTTCGCCGGGGGCACCGAGCTGCGCGTCCGGCTGCGCTTCGAGTCGGTGCACAAGCAGCACACCCTGCGGCGTTTCCGGGTCTCGGTCAGCGACGATCCTTCGCTGGCGCCGGTCACGCTGGAGCCGTGGCAGAAGTCAGGTCCGTACCCGGCCGACAGCGCCGAGGACGCCCACCAGCGGGACTTCGGCCCGGAGGGCGACCGGAGCGGGGTCACCTGGGAGCCGCTCGACGCCGCCGACGGCGAGCCGCACCAGCTCCCCGGCGAGGTCTCCGCGACCTACCTCGCCCGCGTCATCCGCGCGCCGTCCGCCAGGCAGGTCGAGCTGGCGCTCGGCAGCGACGACTCCTTCAAGCTGTGGCTCAACGGCGAGCTGCACACCGACCGCTTCGTCGCGCGCGCGCTGGCCGCCGACCAGGACCGGGTGAGGCTCGACCTGCGGGCGGGCGCCAACCGCGTCCTGCTCAAGATCGCCAACCACGGCGGCGCCGCCGGCTTCAGCTTCCGCGTCCCCCGGCAGGAGCTCGGCGAGCTGCCGCGCGAGGTCGCCCTGGCGCTGCGGGCCGCGGGCGAGGCGCGCAGCCCGGCCCAGCGCACCACCTTGCGCGATCACTTCCGGCGCCGCCACTCGCCCGAGTGGGCCGCGCTGCAGGACCAGACCGTCGCGCTGGCGGAGTCCCTGGCGGCGCTCCAGGCCGCCGTCCCCACCACCCTGGTGGTGCGCGAGCGCGTAGAGCGGCGCCCGGCACGGCTGCTCGAGCGCGGCCAGTACGACGCCCCCGGCGAGGAGCTCAGCGCCGGCATCCCGGCGGTCTTCGGCAGCCTCGGCTCCGGCGACCGCGGCGCGTCGCGCCTCGAGCTGGCCCGCTGGCTGGTCGACGGCAGCCACCCTCTGACCGCCCGTGTGGCGGTCAACCGCCTGTGGCAGCGCTTCTTCGGCGCCGGCATCGTCAAGACCTCCGAGGACTTCGGCTCGCAAGGAGAGTGGCCGAGCCACCCGGCGCTGCTCGATTGGCTGGCGGTCGAGCTCGTCGACAGCGGCTGGGACCTCAAGCACGTGCAGCGCCTGATCGTGACCTCCGCGACCTACCGCCAGCGGTCCCGCGCCGCCCCGGAGCTGCTCGAGCGCGACCCCGAGAACCGCCTGCTCGCCCGCGGCCCGCGCCACCGGCTCGACGCCGAGCAGATCCGCGACCTGGCGCTGTTCGCCAGCGGCCTGCTGGTGGAGAAGCAGGGCGGCCCGAGCGTCAAGCCCTACCAGCCGGACGGGCTGTGGAAGGCGGTCGGCTACAGCGGCAGCAACACCGTCCGGTTCGAGCGCGACAGCGGCGAGGCGCTCTACCGCCGCAGCCTCTACACCTTCTGGAAGCGGACCGCGCCGCCGCCCACCATGGGGCTGTTCGACGCTCCGACGCGCGAGTCCTGCTCGGTGCGGCGGGCGCGCACCAACACGCCGCTGCAGGCGCTGGCGCTCATGAACGACGTCCAGTTCGTCGAGGCGGCGCGGATGCTGGGCCTGCGGGCGCGGCGCGAGGCCGGCCCGGAGCCCGACGCCGTGGCCGCGCGCGCCTTCCGCCTGGCGACCTCGCGTCAGCCGGACGACTTCGAGCGCGCGGTGCTGCTGGAGCAGTTCCGCGGCCAGCTCGCCGCTTTCCAGCGGGACCCCGCGGCGGCCGCCGCGCTGCTCGCCGTCGGCGAGGCGCCGCGGCCGCCCGGCACCGGCGGCATCGACGACGCCGAACTCGCCGCCTGGGCCGCCGTCTCCAGCCTGATCCTCAACCTCGACGAGACCGTCACCAAGTCCTGATGCCCGCCCCTCGAGACCACCAGGGTCCCCGCGAGGAGCTGCGCCGGCAGCTCACGCGGCGGGCGTTCCTCGGCGACAGCGCCGCCGGCATCGGCGGCGCGGCGCTGGCATCGCTGCTGGGCGGCAGCGGCCTGCTCGCCCGCGGGGCGGCGGCGGGCGCGCGGGGCGGCCGGGACCCGGTCCTCGGCCCGGGCGCGGCGCTGTCGGCCTTCCACCACCCGCCCAAGGCCAAGGCGGTCATCGGCCTGTTCCTGTCCGGCGGCCTCTCCCAGCTCGACACCTTCGACCACAAGCCGCAGTTGAAGGACCGCTTCGACCAGGACCTGCCCGAATCGGTTCGTCAGGGCCAGCGGCTGACCACCATGACCTCGGGCCAGGCGCGCTTCCCGGTGGCGCCGTCGCGGTTCCAATTCGCCCAGCGCGGCGAGTGCGGGGCCTGGATCAGCGAGCTGCTGCCGCACATGGGCGGCGTCGCCGACGAGCTCGCCATCGTCCGCAGCTGCCACACCGAGGCCATCAACCACGACCCGGCGATGACCTTCATCCAGACCGGGCACCAGCTGCCGGGGCGGCCGAGCCTGGGCGCCTGGCTCAGCTACGGGCTGGGCAGCGCAAACCAGGACCTGCCGACCTACGTCGTCATGACGCCGACCTGGACCGGCCGCCTTGAGGCCCAGGCGCTGTTCTCGCGGCTGTGGGGCACCGGCTGGCTGCCCTCCGAGCACCAGGGCGTGGCGCTGCGGGCGCAGGGCGACCCGGTGCTCTACCTCTCCGACCCGCCCGGCCTCGGCCGGGACGGCCGCCGCCGCCTGCTCGACGGCCTGGGCGCGCTCAACGCCCACCGCCTCGAGCAGACCGGCGACCCCGAGATCCGCGCCCGCACCGAGCAGTACGAGATGGCCTTCCGGATGCAGAGCTCGGTGCCCGACCTGGTCGACACCAGCGGCGAGCCGGAGCACGTCAAGGCGCTCTACGGCCCCGAGGTCGGCACCCCCGGCACCTTCGCCGCCTCCTGCCTGCTGGCGCGGCGGATGGTGGAGCGCGGGGTGCGCTTCGTGCAGCTCTACATCCGCGGCTGGGACCACCACTTCGACCTGCCGAACACCATCCGGCGAAGCTGCCGCGACGTCGACCAGCCGACCGCCGGCCTGATCCAGGACCTGAAGCAGCGCGGCATGCTCGACGACACCCTGATCGTCTGGGGCGGCGAGTTCGGCCGCACCGTCTACAGCCAGGGCAACCTGACGGACCAGGACTACGGCCGCGACCACCACGGCCGCTGCTTCACCACCGTGCTCGCCGGCGGCGGCGTCGAGGGCGGGGTGGCCCACGGCGCCACCGACGACTACAGCTACTCGATCACCGAGGACCCGGTCCACGTCCACGACCTGAACGCCACCGTGATGCACTGCCTCGGCATCGACCACAAGAGGCTGACCGCCCGCTTCCAGGGCCGCGACTTCCGGCTGACCGACGTCCACGGCGAGGTGGTCGAGGCGATCCTGAAGTAGGCCGGGGACCGGGGCGCGTGGGGCGCTGCCTAGCTGCGGAACACCAGCAGGTGGCTGAAGCCGCGCAGGAAGAAGTTGGTCTCCTCGGCGGCCTTGTGGTAGTTGCCCTTCTTGAGGTCCTTGCTGCCGCGCGTGACCGCGATGTGGTCCACCGGCGTGAAGCGCTGCACCAGCTGGTAGACGAAGCGGGCGCCGATCGGCACGAAGCCCTTGCGGCTCCAGACGTCGCAGGCGTAGACCGCCAGGTAGCGGTCGGGGCGCAGGATCCGCTCGATCTCGGCGAAGACCCGCTCCATGGCCTCGAAGTAGGCCTCGTCGTGGGCGTCGAGCTCGCCGATGCACTCGGGCTGGCCGGAGTAGCGCAGGTTGCGGCCGTAAGGCGGGTCGACGAAGACGAAGTCGGCCTTGCCGTCCTCGAGCGGCAGCTCGCGGGCGTCGGCGCGGAAGATGTCCTTGCGCGTCGGCTGCAGGTCGTAGCCGAGCGCCCGCCGGCCGAGGTCGCGGGCGACGTCGAGGGTGGTGCCGCTGCCGGCCATCGGGTCGATCACCAGGGCGCCCGGGGCGGTGAAGCGCTGCAGCAGGTTCCAGATCACGTACGAGGGCGTGGCGCCGCGGTAGTCGTCGCTGCCCTGCTGGTGCTTGCCGTAGCTGCGCGAGCTGAATTGCCAGAGGGTGGTGGTCTGGAGCTGCGGCGGAGTCGAAGGCACGGCGAAAGGATATCCGCAGCGCCGCCGCCGCCGCAGGAGGGCTCAGATCACCTGGATCCGGGTCGAGACGGCGCCCAGCACGCCGCCGCTGTGGTCGTCGAGGTACTCGACGGTGGCGCTCCTCAGCCCGGGCTGGCCGCCGACCAGCAGCAGGTCGTAGCGCTCGCCCGGCCCGAGCTCCCACTCGGTCACGGTCGGCATGGCGGCCATCGGCCGGCCGTCCGAGGCGGCGACCCGGAAGCTGAGCCCGCCGAGCCTCACCCGCGCCCACTGGTAGGCGGCGTTCACCCGCCGGACGGAGGCGGTCTGCCCCCGCCGCCGGACACACCTGGAGGAGGGATC
>JACNJP010000150.1 GCA_014382465.1 Planctomycetota bacterium | reverse complement strand
GACGTCGGCGGGGGAGCGGCCGCGGAGGCGGAGTTCGGGGGGGGTGAGCTCCGCGGTGATGTTCGGACCCAGGAGGTGGGGGTCCTCGCGGGGCGACACGCCCTCCTTCGCCGGGTGGGGGCAGGGGGCCAGGAGCAGGAGCGGCAGGAGGAGGCGCAGCGACATCACGGGTGCTCGGGAGCCCGGGCATTGTTCCAGAGCCGCTGAATGGTTCCAATAGCCGCCTCGGAAGCAGCCGTGACCCGCCTCGCCATCGTCGGAATCGACGGCGCGACCTACCAGATCATCCGCCCGCTGGTGGCCGCCGGAGAGCTCCCCCACATCGCCCGCGTCCTGCGGCAGGGGGCCTGGGGGGTCTTGGAGTCGGAGACCCCGCCGATCACCCCGCCGGCCTGGGTGTCGATGATGACCGGCGTCAACCCCGGCCGCCACGGGATCTTCCATTTCATCCGCCGCCAGCTCGGCAGCTACCAGACCCCGCTCAACGACGCCTCCCACTTCGCCGGCAAGGACATCCACGCCGTGCTCGGCCGCCGCGGCTGGTCGGTCGGCTCGCTGGCGGTGCCGATGACCTACCCGCCCCAGCCGCAGCCGGGCGGCTACCAGGTGGCCGGCATCCCCTGCCCGCTCGACGCCCGCCTGGTGAGCGACTCGCCGGAGACCGCCGCGGCCATGGAGCGGGTCATCGGCCGCCCCTACCGGCCCGACGTCGACTACGCGGCCTACGACGGCGACCACGAGCCGGCCGCCGACGACCTCGACCAGTACCAGCGTCTGCGCGAGGAGCTGTTCGCCGTCGAGCGCGAGCGGCTGGAGGTCGCCAAGGCCCTGCTGCGCGAACGGCCGACCGACTTCTACTTCACGGTGGTCTCGATCACCGACCGCTGCCAGCACTACTTCTGGAAGTTCCAGGACCGCGGCCACGCCGGCTGGACCGAGGAGGGGGCGCGGCGCTACGCCGAGGTCATCGGCGACGCCTACCGCCTGGCCGACGAGTTCGTCGGCGCCGTGCGCGAGGCGGTCGGCGAGGACTGCCCGGTGGCGCTCGTCAGCGACCACGGCTTCGGCCCGCAGCACGGCGACTTCCACGCCAACCGCTGGCTCGAGGAGCAGGGCTTCCTGGTGCGCCGGCGCCACGCTCCCTGCTGGACCCTGGCCCGCACCAGCGTCGGCGCGGTCCTCGGCAAGCTGGGCCTGGCCGGCCTGGCGCGGCTGCTCGGTCCGCTGGCGCGCATCCCGCTGTGGCGGCCCTGGCGCAAGCCGCGGCCGGACCTCGACGACGTCGACTGGAGCCGCACCCAGGCCTACCAGGCCCTCCACGGCCTGTGCGTGAACCTGGAGGGTCGCGAGCCGCTGGGCTGCGTGCCGCCGGCCGGCTTCCACGCGGTCCTCGACGCCCTCGAGGCCCGCCTCGGCGAACTGAGGCTCCCGGACGGCAGCGCCGCGCTCGACTTCTGCGTCCGCGGCGGCGACTTCTACCGCGGCCCGCGAGCCGCCGAGGCCCCCGACCTGCAGTACCAGATGGGGGGCATCGCCTGGCTGCCCAAGGACGACTGGGACGCCGCCGCGCTGTTCACCCCTCGGCGCCACGCCGCGATCTCCGGCACCCACCGCTTCGACGGCGTCTTCGCCGTCTCCGGCCCGGGCGTCGCCTCCCGGGAGCTGGACGGGATGCACATCCGGGACACCACGCCTACCCTGTTGTCGGTGGTCGACGAACCGGTGCCGAGCTGGATGGAGGGCCGCGTCCTGGACGGGGTGCTCCGCTCCGGACGGGATCCGACCTTCGTCGAGGAGGACGAGCCGGGCGTCCAGGCCGCCTCGACCTCCTACTCCGACGAGCAAGCCGCCGCCATCGAGGAGTCCCTGCGGGGGCTCGGTTACCTGCAATGATCCTCAGCACCCTGTTCCTCGCCGCCCTGGCGCTGCCGCCCCAGCAGCCGCCGCGGCAGGCCGCCGCCGATTTCCACGTCCGCTTCGACGGCCCCGCCGCCCCGATCCCGGCCGGACTCGGGCGCGGCATCAACGACCTCTCGAACGCCTCGGCGGGCTGCTGGGAGGCCTTCGGCGAGCACGTCCGGCCCGAAGGCGGCCTGGCGCGGATCTGGCTGAGCTACGCCATCGGGCCCCTGTCGAAGCAGATCGAGGCCGGGCTGCACGCGCGGGACGCCGGCATGGAGGTCTACCTGGTGGCGGTCGGCGCCCCTGAGAACCTCGGCAAGGGCCACGGCGCCGCCGGCACCGGCATCCCGCCGAAGGACGCCGTCGCCTGGGCCGACGCCGTCGCCCGCGACGTCCGGACCCTGCGCCAGGCCGGGGTCCCGGTGAGCTACGTCGAGGTCTGGAACGAGCCCGACTTCCCGGGGCAGTGGAACGGCACCGAGGAGAGCTTCGCGGCCTTCTTCGCCCGCGCCGGCGGCCGGCTGAAGAGCAAGCTGCCGGACCTGCGGGTCGGCGGCCCTGGCATGGCGGGGCCGGCGGGCAAGCCCCTCGACTTCTTCCGCAAGATCCTGCAGGCCTGCAAGCAGGCCGCCTGGTCGCCCGACTTCCTCTCGTACCACTACTACGGCGGCTACGCCAGCGACAACCAGAGCCGCGAGTTCGGCCTGCGGCTCGAGCGGATGGCCAAGGAGGCCGGCCTGGCCCGCCCCGAGCTGATCCTGTCGGAGTGGAACGTCGGCCTGCCCCACCCGGTGCGGCCGGAGCTCGACGACCACCGGGCCGGCGTCTACTTCGCGGCGATGAACTCCTCGCTGGCCTACACCCCGGTGAGCCACTCGCTGTTCTTCTTCCTGCAGGACGGCTACTGGGAAGCCAAGCAGGACTACGCCGGCGAATCGGTCGGCCTGTTCACCCTGCGCGGCGGCCCCAAGGCGGTGCTGAACGGCATGCGGATGTTCCGCCAGGCCGCCGAGCTGCCGCTGGTGCCGGTGGAGCGGGAGATCGCGCCCTGGAACCTGACCTGCCTCGCCACCCGCGACGGCGGCCGCGGCTACCTGCTGCTGACCAATTCCACCGGCGACGCCGTCAAGCGGGCCCGGCACTACGCCGACTGGGCCGGCATCGACATGAGCAACTACGCCGGCAAGGAGCGCCAGCTGCAGGCCTGGGCGACCGGGAGGATCAGCTACGAGCGGATGGGGGGCCGGGCCGAGGACCGCGCCACCTGGGAGGAGGCGCGCCGTCTGCTCGGCGAGACCCGCGACGAGGCGGCCAAGACCGAGCGGATGGTCCGGCTGCGCTTCAGCGACCCGCCGGCCGGCGTCGAGCGGGTGTGGCGCCTCGACGGCGAGGTCGGGGATCCGGCGACCGACGACGAGTTCCGGGCCCGCTTCGACCAGCTGGTGGCGAGCCTGCCGGAGCGCGCCAGCCTCCAGGCCCTGGCGAGCTTCCGCGACGAGGGGCTCCCCGAGGACCAGCTCGCGGTCCTCGAGGACGCCTACGCCGAGCCCGACCAGGAGGCGGTCAGGCGCGGGCTCGAGGCCCGGCGCGGCCGACTCGGCCCGGCCCTCGTCCGGCAGGCCGGTGAGCGCTATCGCGACCAATTCCTCGAGCTGCGAGGCCGGATCCCGGTGCAGCTCGCCGGGCTGCCGGCGGCCGCCATGGCCAAGGTTCCCCCCGGCCGCTTCCTGCGCCGCGTCGGCGAGGAGCTCGAGGTCGAGCTGCCGACCTGGTCGGCGATCCTGATCGAGGTCCGCTGGGAGGAGCCCGCGAGTGGCGATCAGGGCTGAGCCCACCGGCGGCCGCGACTTCGGCCCCCTCGGCAGCCTGCTCGGCCTGCTCCTGGCGCTGGGCCTGGGCGTCGGCCTCGGGGCGCTGGCCTTCTGGGACGGTCGCATGGGCTGGTCCTGGCAGCCGCGCCTGCTCGGCCCCGACCCGCCCTTCATCAACGACGTCCCGTTCCTCGGGACGATCGCCGTCGGCGGCCTGATCACCCTGGCCGCCCTGTTCCTCAACTGGGTCCGGGCCTGCGGCTCCTGGGACCGCCCGGTCCTGGGCCTCCTGGTGTTCGCGCTGTTCGCCGACGCCGTCCCGGCGGTCTACCAGATCGCGCTGGTGCTGGTGTTCCTGATCCTGGCCGACCACGCCTTGCGGCGCGGCGACCTGCCGCTGGTGATCACGCCGCTGGTCCTGCCGGTGGGGCTGGTGCTGATCAGCTACGCCACGACCTTCCTGGTGACGCGCTCGCCGGCCCCGGACGCGGTCGACTTCGTGTTCCGCGCCTCCTTCCTGCTGATGGTGCCGGTCCTGCCCCTGCTCCTGCGGACGCCGCGGCACCTCGAGCTTCTGCTCCATTTCGTCATCCTCTCGGCCCTGCTCTCGGCGCTGGTGGCCTTCGGGCAGCTTGGGCTCTCCCTCCTCGCCGGCAAGGTGATCTCCTTCGCCGAGCCGGCCTTCAACCGCATGGCCGTCGGCGAGATGGTCTTCCCGCGCTGCACCGGCTTGATGGACCACCCCAACCACGCGTCGAACACCCTCGGCACGGTGGCGGTGCTGGTGCTCTACCTGGCCACCGGGTCGCGGGCGCTGGTCAGCCGGCGACGGCGGCTGGCCTACCTGGCGACCTTCGTGGTGCTGTCGCTGGCGGTGCTGATCACCTTCTCGCGCTCCGGCTGGCTGGCGCTCGGCTGCGCCACCTTGCTGGTGCCGCTGATCCGCTGGCCGCGCTTCGGCTTCGGCTACCTCCTCGGCCTCGGCCTGCTGGCGGGGGTCGGCTGGAGCAGCGGCCTGCTGCCGGCGGCGCTCGAATTCGTGCGCGACCTGAACGCCTCCTCGGCGGACTTCCGCTGGCACATCGACCGCATCGCCCTGCAGGCCTTCCAGCAGCACCCGGCGATCGGCGTGGGCGTCGAGGGCCTGCTGCGCTACTTCAACCCCTACCACCTCCAGGTCCACAACACCTACCTCCAGGCCTTCGCCGAGATGGGCCTGTTCGGAGTCGGCGCCTTCCTGTTCCTGATCGGCTGGATGGGCTGGCGCATCTCCCGCGCCTTCCGCGCCGCCCGCGATCCGGTGCGGCGGGAGTGGCTGATCGGCCTGCTGCTGGCCTCCGCTGTCCTCCTGGTCCAGAACGCGGTCGTGATGTTCCTGTGGATCAAATTCCTGTGGTTCTGGATCGGGCTGATCGAGGCCGCGGTGCTCGTATGCTTGGTGCCCGCCCGCGACGACGACCCGGACCAGGTCGCCTTCTTGCCAGCCGTCCCCGATGGGTCCTGACACCTTCTCCGCCCTGCTCGGCGCCCTCTACAAGCGGCGCCTGACGGTCCTCATCGTGCTCGCCGCCTCGCTCGGCTCGGGCTGGTGGTTCGTCTCGACGGTGCCGCCGCTCTACCAGGCCAGCGCCTCCCTGTTCGTGCGCGGCGACCTGCCGCGCCTGTCCCTGCAGTCGGCCGGACCGAGCCTGCCCGAAGGGGCGGTGCTGCCGGACTCCACCGAAGCGGTGCGGGTCGGGCTGCTCGGCATCGCCTCGAGCAACGCGGTGTTCCTCCGGGTGCGGGAGCGGATGCCCGAGCTCGAGGTCGACCAGCTCCGGCAGCGGATCATCCTCGACATCGACCCGGCCCAGCAGCTCCTGGTGCTCGCCAACGACCAGGTCGGCGCCCAGGCAGTGCGCCTCGCCAACGAGTTCGTGATCGCCGTCGCCGAGCACATGAGCGAGATGGCGGAGCGCCACCCGCGGGTCACCCTGGCGGCGCTGGAGGCCGAGGAGCCGCGCGCCCAGCGCGACTACTTGCTGGCGCAGGACGCCCTGCTCACCTACCTGACCTCGGTGGGCAGCCCCGACCCGGAGAAGGACCTGCAGATGCTGGTGGAGGAGCGCCAGGAGCTGCGCGACGCCCTCGCCGACCTCGACCTGGCCGAGGAGCGCAACGCGGCCCAGGTGCCGGTGGTCGAACGTCAGCTCGCGGAGCGGCCGGACTTCATCCTGGCCCGCCAGACGGTGGTCGAGAGCGCCGCCTACCGCAACGCGCTCGACGTGGTCGCCGGAGTCCGCACCGAGCTGGCGGTGGCCAGCACCCGCTACCTCGTGGAGCACCCGGCCGTGCGCCAGCTCCAGACCCGCCTGAAGGCCGCCGAGGAGCAGGTCCGGATCGAAGCCGCGCTCGGCATGGAGCAGCACCAGGCCCAGTACGAGCCCGACCCCCAGGTCCGCGCCCTGGTGTCGCGGCTGGTCGAGATGCAGGTCGCCAGCGCCGGCATCCAGCCGGCCCGGGTGGACCTGCTCGGCCGCCTCATGCAGGTCGACGCCGCCCTCGCCGCCATGCCCCTGAGCCAGGCCGAGCTGGCCCGGCTCGACCATGAGATCCAGGTGTCGAAGGCCCACCTGTCGCGGGTCAGCGAGCGGGTCGCCGAGCTCGAGCTGCAGCTCGAGCGGGGCATCGAGCCGGTGTATTACGACCCCGAGAACATGGCCAGCGAGGACCGCCTGGTGGAGCTGCCCAACACCACCGGCGTGATGGTGTTCTCGGCCTTCGCCGGCCTGCTGGGAGGCCTGCTGCTGGCGGTCGCGACCGAGCTGCTGGCTCAGGCGCGCCGCAAGCTGCCCTTCTAGCAGCTTGCCCCGGCCGCCCGCAGGACCCGCCGGAACCGCGCGGCCCAGGCTGAGACCGCCTCGAGCCGGTGGGGCCCGTAGGCCCGCAGGCACTCGGCCTCGGCCGCCGAGCCGGCCGGAGCCTCGGCCGCCAGCCGGCCGAGGTCGCGGTGGGGCCTCAGGTGGCCCGGGGTCAGGCCGTCGGCGTCGAGCAGCACCGGCCCGCCGGCGCCGATCGCGAAGTTGGCCAGCTTGGCGTCCCGCAGCCCGTGGCCGGCGGCGTGCAGGCGTCGCAGGTAGCCGGCCAGCTGCGGCAGGTCGGCGAGGGTGGCGACGGGGAGGTCGACCGCCGAGGTCCACAGGCAGTCGCCGAGCCAGGCCAGCGGGCGGGCGGCCTCGAAGCCGGTCAGCTCCAGCAGGTGGAGCCGGCGCAGCGATCGGGCGGCCGGGCTGGCGGCCGGCAGCCGGCGTCGGAGCGAGCCCAGCGGTCCCGGCCGGAGGTAGCGCTTGCGGACCGCCTGGCCGAAGCGGACGACTTCGCCGCGTCGGCCCCGCTTGAGCACCTGGCCCTGGCCCGGCGGCGGCTGGAATCCCCGCCTGAGGCAGCCGGCGGCCACGCGGACGAAGTCGGAGCAGTCGCGCCAGCAGCGGGCGCTGCGGACCCAGCGGTGCCGGGCCAGGTCCTGGCGGCCGCGATGGAGCAGCTCGGCGGCGCAGGCCTCGTCCCAGTCCGCCAGGTGGCAGGCCCGGGCCAGCAGCGGCTCGGCCTCCTCGGGCGGGAGCTCGGCCGCCACCGCCGCCAGGTCGGCGCGCCGGGCCAGCGGTGGCGCGCCGCCGGGGGTGAAGCGGGCGTGGCCGAGGTCGAGCGGCACCAGCTCGCCGTTCGCGGTCCACAGCAGGTCCTCCAGGCACAGGTCAGGGTCGCTCCAGCCGGCGCGGTGGAGCCGCGCCAGCTCGGCGCCCCAGTCGCCGGCCGGGCACCGCGGCAGCCAGGGCCGGGCGAACAGGCCGAAGTCGGCGGCGAGCTGCTCGGCGGCTCCCCCCAGGAGGCCCAGGGCGCGGTGGCCCGCCAGCTCGCGGAGCGCCGGCGGGATCGAGACCAGGCGCCGCAGGAGCTCGCCGCGGCGCCGCGGGTGGTACAGCTTGAGCAGCCAATCCCGCCTGTCCGGAGAGCTCTCGGAAGGAAGTCGCAGAACCGTGCGGTGGGGGGACAGGCGCAGCACCTCGGGCTCGGCCGGCAGCGCCGACCAGAGCGCCGCGAGGGCGTGGCTCCGCGGCGGGCGGGCATGCAGGCGCTCGCGCGCCCGCACCAGATTGTGCCGGGCGAGTTCCGTCACGGCACCAGCCTACAATCAGCGGCCTTGCGGCGACCCGCTCCCCGGCTGGTGATGGCGCGGGCCCATCTTCGAGAGATCGGCGCCCAGATCATCCTCGTGCTCGGCGCCACCCTCGTCCTGGTGACGCTGGCGGCGATGGTGCGCGCCTCGAGCGACAGCCAGGGGGCGCCACTGTGGATGGCCCTGTCGCTGCTGCTGCCGTCGATCGGCAACGCCCTGCCCTATCTGCTGCCGGCGGCGCTGCTCACCGCCGTGGTCCTCAGCTACGGACGCATGGCCGCCGACGGCGAGGCCACCGCCCTGCGCACGGCCGGGGTCCACCCGTGGCGCATCCTGCGGCCGGCGCTGGCCATCGGGTTGATCGTCGCCGCCTTGAGCTACCCGCTGACGGCCTTCCTCCTGCCGCGGCTCTACTCCGAGATGCGCGAGGTCAGCTACCGGCTGCGCTTCGCCGCCCTCGAGAACACCAACCCGCCCTCCTCCGAGCTGAGCTTCGAGGGCATCCAGATGAGCTGGGGCGACCGCGGTCCGGGCGGCGACTTCCACGACGTGCTGCTGGTCTTCCGCCAGGCCGAGGCCGAGGCCTTGCAGTTGGAGCCGGCCGGGGAGGCCGTCGGAGCCGGGTCGCCGGCGCTGCGGCTGCGGGCGGAGCGGTGCCAGATGAGCGTGGTCGACCGCCAGCTGCGGCTGCGGCTGCGCGGGCTGCGCTCGCTCGACGAGGACCCGGCCGCGCTGCGCTGGAGCGGCACCGGCACCACCCACCTGACGCTCGACCTCGACCGGCTCGGCCAGCGCACCGAGAGCAAGGCGGCCGACTTCAGCTCCCCCGAGATCCGCCGCCAGCTCGCCAGCGGGGAGGTCAAGGCGCGCAAGCGCCTCTCCTTCGAGGTGGAGTGGTGGCGGCGGATCGGGCTGGCGCTGACGCCGGTGCCGCTGGCCCTGATCGGCGCCCTGCTGGGCTGGCGGCTGCGCCGGTCGGGCGTGCTGAGCGCCTTCGCCGCCGCCTTCTCGGTCCAGCTGCTGCTCTACTACCCGGTGTTCTACCTCGGGTCCTCCCTGGCCGTCTCCGGGACCCTGAGCCCGGCCGCCGGCGCGCTGCTGCCGGTGGGCGGCCTGGCGGTGATCCTGGGGGTCTTGCTGCCCCAGGGGAGGAGGGCCTGATGGACCGCTTCGACCGCTACCTCTTCGTCGTCTTCCTGCGCTACTGGGTGGTGGTCAGCGGCGCCGTGCTCGGCACCTTCCTGGTCCTCCACCTGCTCGGCAACAGCGACGAGCTCGGCCAGTTCCAGGGCTCCAAGGCCGAGCTGGCCGGCGACCTGCTGCGCTGGATCGGCTTCAACCTGCCTTACCGGTGGCTGGAGTTCGGGCCCTTCCTGACCCTGATCGCCGGCCTGGCGACGGTGATGCACCTGGCCAAGCGGCGCGAGTGGACCCCGGTGCTGACCTCGGGGCGGTCGGCCATGCGGGCGGTCCTGCCGCTGCTGCTCGGCGCCCTGCTGCTCGGGATGCTGTCGATGCTGGTCCGTGAGCAGGTCCAGCCTAGGTTCGCCGAGGCCCGCCTGGCGCTCGAGTGGAAGCTGGACGACCAGGCCGCCTGGGTCATGAAGGACCTGTCGGTGCGGTCGCGGGACGACCAGCGGCTGCTGGCGCGCTCCTACCGGCCCGCCGAGGGCTTCATCGAGGGGCTCGAGGTCTACGCCCACGGAAGCGCCGGCGAGGACGTCCTGGTGGTGGCGGACTCGGCCCGCTGGAGCGGAGACCAGTGGGACCTGCCGCAGGGCGGCCGCCGCATCGTCCCGGGGCAGAGTTCGGTGGTGGTGGACAGCTTCCGGCACGACGAGCTCGGTCCGGCGGATCTGCTGCGGGCGGCCATCGCCCGCGCCAGCCCGCTCGACCTCTCCTCGGCCGAGCTGCGCGAGGTCCTCGAGCGCGATTCGCACCACCGCTTGGCGGCGACCCTGCTGTGGGCCTGGCGCGCCGCGCCGTTCAGCCACCTGGTGCTGCTGCTGCTCGGGATCCCCTTCGTGCTGCGCTTCGACCGCCGCTCGTCGATGGAGGGCCTCGGCTACGGCCTGCTGCTGAGCATCCTCTACTTCGTGGCGGAGATCCTGCTGCGCGACCTGGGAGGCCGCGGCGCGGTCCCTCCGGTCCTGGGCGGCTGCGGCGCCCTGGTTCTGTTCGCCGGGGTGGCGGCGGTCCGCTGGACCAGCCCCGGAAGCCGGCGGGCTGCGGGATGATCCCGGACCCTCGCCGCGTCACAATGGGGCCATGCGCCGGTACCCGCTGTTCCTGACGCTGCTGCTCCCTGCCTGCACCAGCCTCTCTCCGATGGAGGCCGGGGACCAGCAATTCCGCCTCGGCCACTACGCCGCGGCCCTCGAGAGCTACCAGCAGGCCGCCCCGGACGGCGCCGGCTCGGCCGAGATCGAGGCCCGGATCGAATCGGCGCGCTTCCAGCTGGTGCTGCAGCACGCCCGCGACCTGCTGCACGTCGAGCAGCCGCAGCGGTCCCTCGAGGTGCTGGGGATCGCCGACCGGCTCCGCCCGGGCGCGCCGGCGACGGCTTCGCTGCGCGCGCGCGCCCACCAGAAGATCGGCATCGGCTACGCCGAGCTCGGCCGCGACCTCTACGGGGCCGAGAGACCCGCCGAAGCGCTCGAGGCCTTCACCCAGGCGCTGGCCTACGCCCCCGAGAACCAGGTCGCGCAGGAGGGCCAGGTGCTGGCGCAGGAGCGGCTCGACGCCCAGGAGCGCCTCGGCGAGGAGTTCTTCTTCCTCGGCCTGGCCGAGCTCGACGCCGGCGCCGAGGACCGCGCCCACACCGCCTTCCAGCACGCCGCGACCCAGTGGGGGGACGACACCCGCGCCGGCGAATTGCTCGAGCAGGTCTCGGCCGAGCTGGCCCGGCGCAGCCGCACCCAGGCCCGCGACTTCCTCGACCTCGGCCTGATCGGCCCGGCCTGGCTGGCCCTGCGCGACGCCGACCACCTGACCCCGGGCGTTCCGGAAGTCGAGTCGAAGCTGGCCGAGATCGAGTCCTCCATGATGGCCGACCTGGACCTGGATTCGGCCGAGCTGGCGCTGCTCGGCGGCTACCCCGACCGCGCCCTCGACGAGGTCGCCAAGGTCCTGGAACGCGACGCCGAGGGCGTCGAGGGCCGCACCGCGCAGATCCGCCGCGAGGCCGAAGCGCTCGAGGCCCGCCAGCTCTACACCCGCGCCCGCGCCTGCGAGCTCGACGGACTGGTGGTCCGGGCGGCGCGGCTGCTGGAGCAGATCGTCGCCGGTGGCCAGCCGGGCTACGAGGACATCCCGGCGCGGCTGGCGAAGGCGCGCCAGAGCATCGCCGCGGCCGAGGGCTCCTACCGCGAGGCGCTGGAGGCCGAGAGCGCCGGCGACCGCGGGCGCTACCTCGAGCGGCTGCAGGCCACGGTGGGGTCGGCGCGCGATTTCCGCGACGCCAGCCAGCGGCTGCGGCTGCTGACGGCCAAGGCCGGCGAGTAGCGGCCGCGGTGGTGGAGACGAAGGGACTTGAACCCTCGACCTTCGCATTGCGAACGCGACGCTCTCCCAACTGAGCTACGTCCCCACGCGGCCCCGGCGGCGGAATTCGCCGCGAGGGCGGAATAGGATACGCCGGTCCCCGAGCCTCGTCCATGCCTGCCGGAGCCTTTCTCGTCGCCGCCCTGCCCTTCGACGTCCGCCCCGCGGAGGTCGAGCGGAACACCGCCACTGCCCTGCGCGGCCTCGAGTCGGCGGCCGCCGCCGGAGCCCGGCTGCTGCTGCTCCCCGAGAAGTGGCCGACCTCCTTCCTGCCGGCCTTCGACCGGGAGACGCGGGCGGCCAGCGCCGCCGCCGTGGGGGCGGTCCAGCAGCGGGCCGAACAGCTCGGCGTGGTGGTGGCGGGCTCGGCGCCCGGCGGGGCGGAGTCCAAGCCCACCAATGAACTGCACCTGCTCGGCGGCCGCCAGGCGTCCTTTCCCTACCGCAAGCGGGTGCTGTTCTCGCCCACCGGGGAGGGCCAGCAGTGCCGGCCCGGTGACGGCCTGCCGGTGACCCTCGACCTCGGCTTCGCCCGGGTCGCCGGGGTGGTGTGCTATGACCTGCGCTTCCCCGAGCTGACCCGGCGCGCCTTCTACGACGGCGCCGACCTGTTCCTGCTGCCGGCGCAGTGGCCGACCCCGCGCGCGAGCGTCTTCGAGCTGCTGTCGCGGGCGCGCGCCGCCGAGAACCAGTGCTGGCTGCTGGCCTGCAACCGCTCCGGCCGCGCCGCCCTCGGCGACCAGCGGATGATGGAATTCCCCGGCACCGCGCTGCTGGTCAACCCGCTCGGCGAGGTCACCGCCCGCTGCGACGACGGCGGCCTGCTGCTCGCCGAGGTCGACCTCGACGCCATGGCAGACGTCCGCGAGCGCGTGCCCTGCGCCCGCGACGCCCGCCGCGCCGGCTTGTGGCCGGAGGATCTGGCGTGACCCTGATCCCCTCCACCTCGATCGGCGCCCGGCGCGCCGCCCCTCGGATTCGGTGATCCCATGGAAACCCTCGACTCCCTGCAGCGGCTCTACAGCTCCTGGCTGCCGGACGGCCTGCGCTCGGCCGCGGCGCCCGGCCTGGCGCGCCCGACCTCGCCCACCGCCCGGGCCCTGGCGGCCGCCGCCCCCCACTGCGGGCGCGAGCGGGC